>CAXTNB010000203.1:0-5536 GCA_964245385.1 uncultured Acetobacteraceae bacterium
CCCGGCTGGAGCGCGCGGATGCCGGACCCTCGCCCGGCGCCCCCGGAAGCGCCCCTGGAAGCGCCTGTGGAAGCGCCCCTGGAAGCACACAGACCGACGTGGCGCTGCGCGCCCAGGCGCGACGCGCGGCGCGGCTCGCGGGCTTCTGCGCCATGCGTGCGGAGATGCCCGCGGTCGGCAGGCTGACGCAGCGCAGGCGGCAGGTGGCGGCGGAGTGCGCCGTCGAGTTCGCCGACGGCCGGCGCGACGCCACCGCGGCGTGCGTGCCGGCCGGCAGGCGGGACCCGCCGCCGGAGCAGGAGGCGGCCGAGCGGCTCGAGGCGCGGCTGCTTGCCCTGCGTGAGCTCGACCTGGCCGCGCGGCCGCTCGGCGAGGCGCAGGGGCGCGACCAGCTGCTGACCCAGGCGGCGGCCTTCTACGCGGGTGCCGACGCGCCGGAATGGCTGACCCGCGCCGATCGGCTGCGGCTGTGCGAGATCCTGGTCGGAGCGGAGGCGGCGCTTCGCCTGGCGGAGCCGTAGCGGCGACGGCCGATCGGCGCTACTTGAGCCAGACCACCTCGCCGGAACCGCGTCGATGCCGACACCCTCGCCTCTGGACCGGATACGCGCGGCGATCGCGGCCGCGGCGCTGGCCTGCGGGCGCGAGCCTGGCGCGGTCAGCCTGGTCGCCGTCTCCAAGACCCATCCGGCGTCGCGGATCGCGACGCTGCTGCAGCAGGGACAGCGCCGCTTCGGCGAGAACCGCGTGCAGGAGGCGCTGGAGAAGTTTCCCGCGCTGCGCCCGCGTCATCCGGACCTGCGGCTGCACCTGATCGGTCCGCTGCAGACCAACAAGGCGCTCGACGCGGTGCGCGGCTTCGAGGTCATCGAGACCCTGGACCGGCCGCGTCTGGCCGATGCAATCGAGCGCGCCGCGGAGCGGGAGGGTCGGGTGCCGGAGCTGCTGGTGCAGGTCAATGTCGGCGACGAGCCGCAGAAGGCCGGGATCGCGCGCGACGCGGCGGAAGGCTTCATCCGCTCGTGCCGGGCGCGGTTCGGCGCCGCACTGACCGGCCTGATGTGCATCCCGCCCGCCGAGGGCGACCCGCTGCCGCACTTCCGGATGCTGGCGGCGCTGGCGGCGCAGTGCGGGCTCCCCGGCCTCTCGATGGGCATGTCGGGGGACTTCGAGACGGCGATCCTGGCCGGTGCCACCGAGGTCCGGGTCGGCTCGGCGCTGTTCGGCGCGCGGCCCGCGCACGGATCGCCGATGGCCGCCTCCCTCGTGCCCGGCTGATCCCGCTTGCCCCGCACCGCTTGCCTCGCCGAAGCGTTGAGTCGTATGGGGGCGGCTGCGACAGCCCGCGTCCCTGGTCCCGCGCCGTGCCTCTCCGGAGCCCCCTCATGAGCCGCGACGCCGTTGCGCCTGCAGATGGTGCCGAACCTTGATCCATCAGCCTCCACTCCGTCAGCTCTCGCCCGGTGAGCCGGCCACCGCCAGCGTCCAGCTGCCGGCCGCGGAGCGGCATCGCGGGATCGGTCTCGCCTCCTTGCTGGGCGTGCTCGGCGTGGTGTACGGCGACATCGGCACCAGCCCGCTCTACGCGCTGAAGGCCACCATCGCCATCATCAGCAGCCAGGCGCCGACCCCGGGAGAGGTGCTCGGCATCGAGAGCCTGATCTTCTGGTCGCTGATCCTGGTGGTGACGATCAAGTACGTGACGCTGATCATGCGCGCCGACAACGAGGGCGAGGGCGGCATCCTGTCGCTGATGGCACTGGCGCAGCGGGTCGCGTCGAGCAACCGGATGCGGACGGTGATGGGGCTCGCCGGCATCATCGGCGCCTGCCTGTTCTTCGGCGACGGCACCATCACGCCGGCGATCTCGGTGCTGTCGGCGATCGAGGGGCTGGAGGTCAGCCTGCCATCGGCGCGGGAGGTGGTGCTGCCGCTCGCGATCGTGGTGATCGTGGCGCTGTTCACCCTGCAATGGCGCGGCACCGGCAGCGTCGGACGCATCTTCGGGCCGATCATGGTGCTGTGGTTCGGCAGCATCGGCGTGCTCGGCGCGATCGAGGTGGTGCACCATCCGTTCGTGCTCGCCTCCCTGCTGCCCAACCACGCCGTGATCTTCATCTGGCATCACGGCTGGGTCGCCTTCGTGGCACTCGGCGCGGTCGTGCTCTCGGTCACCGGCGCCGAAGCGCTGTACGCCGACATGGGACATTTCGGCCGCGCTCCGATCCGCTTCGCCTGGCTGTTCTTCGTGCTGCCGTCGCTGGCGCTCAACTATCTCGGCCAGGGCGCGCTGATCATCAGCCATCCGGAGGCGATCAAGAACCCGTTCTTCCTGCTCGGGCCGGACTGGATGCGGCTGCCGATGGTGGTGCTGGCCACCGCCGCCACCGTGATCGCCAGCCAGGCGGTGATCACCGGCGCCTACTCGCTCGCGAGTCAGGCGGTGCAGCTGGGCTACCTGCCGCGCATGCGCGTGCTGCACACCAACCCCAACGAGGAGGGCCAGATCTACCTGCCGCAGGTGAACCGCGCGCTGATGGTCGGCGTGCTGCTGCTGGTGCTGGCGTTCCGCTCCTCCGACGCGCTGGCGTCGGCCTACGGCATCGCGGTGACCGGCACCTTCATGTGCACCTGCGTGCTGGCGATGGTGACGTTCCGCCGGCTCTACGGCTGGTCCCGCTTCGCCGCCGTGTTCGTGTTCGGCGGGTTCTTCCTGATCGACGGGGTGTTCTTCGCCGCCAACGCGCTGAAGATCCCGCAGGGCGGCTGGGTGCCGCTGCTGCTCGGCATCGTGCTGACCGCGCTGATGACCAGCTGGAAGCGCGGCCGCGAGCTGCTGGCGCTGCGCTGGAAGCAGGACAGCATGCCGCTCGCCTCGTTCCTGGCCCGCCTGCCGCAGTCGCACATCGTGAGGGTGCCGGGCATGGCGGTGTTCCTGACCGCCAACCCGGACGTCGTGCCGGCGTCGCTGCTGCACAACCTGAAGCACAACAAGGTGCTGCACGAGAAGGTGCTGTTCGTCACCATCCAGAACCTGGACCAGCCGGAGGCCGGGCGCGGCCACCGCCTGCAGGTCGACGAGCTGGCGCCGGGCATCCATCGCGTCGCCCTGCGCTACGGCTTCATGGAGAGCCCGAACCTGCCGCGCGCGCTGGAGGACGTGCGCAGCGCGGGCGTGGTGTTCGACCCGATGCAGGCGAGCTACTTCGTCAGCCGCGAGGTGCTGGTGCGTGCCACCATCCCGCGCATGCCGCTGTGGCGGCTGTCGCTGTTCCTGGTGATGGCGCGCAATGCGGTGACCACCACCGAGTTCTTCCGCATCCCGAGCGACCGCGTGGTGGAGCTGGGCGTGCGCGTCGCCATCTGATGGCGCCGCTCTGATGCAGCAGGATGTCGCGCTCTACGTGCACTGGCCGTTCTGCCTCAGCAAGTGCCCGTACTGCGACTTCAACAGCCACGTGCGCGACGTCATCCCCGAGCGCCGCTTCGCCGCGGCGCTGGGCACGGAGCTCGCGCACGAGGCGGCACGGCTGGGCCGGCGTCGTCTCGGTTCGATCTTCTTCGGCGGCGGCACGCCGAGCCTGATGCGCCCCGAGAGCGTCGCCGCGCTGATCGAGCAGGCCAGGACCCTGTTCGACCCGGCACCCGACCTCGAGGTCACGCTGGAGGCCAATCCCACCAGCGTCGAGGCGGCGCGGCTGCGCGGCTTCCGCGAGGCAGGGGTGACGCGCGTCTCGCTCGGCGTGCAGGCGCTCGAGGACGATGCCCTGCGCGGGCTCGGCCGCGCGCACTCCGCGGCGGCCGCGGTCGCGGCGCTGGAGCTGGCGCGCAGCCTGTTCCCGCGCATCTCCTTCGACCTGATCTATGCCCGCCCGGGACAGGCGCTGTCCGCCTGGCGCGACGAGCTCGACCGGGCGCTGGCGCTGGTGTCCGATCACCTCTCGCTCTACCAGCTCACCATCGAGCCCGGCACGCGCTACGAGGCGCTGCACCGGCAGGGCCTGATCACCCTGCCCGACGACGACAGCGCCGCGGCGCTGTACCGGGAGACCGCGGACGTCGCGTCGCGGCACGGGCTGCAGCCCTACGAGGTCTCCAACTACGCCCGCCCGGACGCGCAGAGCCGGCACAACCTCGCGTACTGGCGCTATCAGGACTATGCCGGCATCGGGCCCGGCGCGCACGGCAGGCTGACGCTGGACGGCGCGCTGTTCGCCACCCGGCGGCACCGCGCCCCCGAGCCCTGGGCGGCGCGGGTGGAGCGCTCCGGCTCCGGCGAGACCAGCTGCACGCCGCTGTCGACGCGCGACCGCACCCGGGAGATGCTGCTGATGGGACTGCGGCTGTCCGAGGGGATCGCCGCCGCGTCGTTCCTGGCCCGCACCGGCACGACGCTGCTGTCGGCGCTGGATGCGGGGGTGCTGCGGGCCGCCGAGGAAGCAGGCTACCTGGTGTGGCACGGTGATTGCCTCAGCGCCACGCCGTCCGGGCGTCTGCGCCTGGACGCGCTGCTCGGCGCGCTCGCGCTGTAGCCCACGCACCCGAGGAGGCCGCTTGCGCAAGATCGCCGCCCTGCTGCTCGCCGGCCTCGCGGCTCTCCCGGTGTGCGCGTCGGCGGCGACCCCGCAGCTGGTGATCGAGGATAACGACTTCCTGGGTCCCGGCGGCTCCGACCTGCAGTCGACGCTGCCGCTGCTCGCCGACCCGGGGGTCAGGCTGCTCGGCCTCACCGTCGTGGTCGGCGACGCCTGGGAGAACGAGGAGTCGGCGCATCTGCGTCGCTTCCTGGAGATCGCCGGCCGCACCGACGTGCCGGTGCTCGACGGCGCGACGCTGCCGCTGCTCAACAGCGTGGCCCGGATGCGGCTCTGGGAGCAGGCCTACGGGTCGATCCCGTGGAAGGGCGCCTGGGGCGGCGTGGGCAAGATCGACCGCGTGCCCGACCGCGAGCCGGCGGTGCCGAAGCTCGCCGAGGGCGCTCCCGTCCTGGCGGCCGCGCCGGAGCGCGCGGCGGACTTCCTGATCCGCATGGTGCACGCGCACCCGCACCAGGTCACGATCGTCGCCGCCGGGCCGCTGACCAACCTGGCGCTGGCGATCCGGCTGGATCCCGACTTCGCCGCGACCGCCAGGCAGCTGGTGTTCATGGGCGCGCTGATCGACACGGGGATGCAGTCCGTCACCGGCAACCCGGACTGGGCGTCGGACTTCAACATGATCTTCGATCCCGAGGCGGCGCACATCGTGCTGACCGCGCCCTGGCCGAAGATCGTCTCGGTCGGCAACGTCTCCAACGACGTCGTGATGACCCGGGCGCTGATGGCGCGGATCACCGCCAGGCGCAGCGCCCTCACCGGCTACCTGTCGCGCTACTTCGCGCCGCTGCCGATGTGGGACGAGATCACCGCCGCGGTCGCCGTCGACCCGACGCTGGTGACCCGCTCGGTCACCGCGATGCTCGACATCGACACCGCCCCGGGCGTCGATTACGGGCGCAGCGTGCCGCCATGCGCTCCCTGCGGCGCCAGGGCGGCCG
>CAXTNB010000204.1:0-4005 GCA_964245385.1 uncultured Acetobacteraceae bacterium
CTGCTGCTGCACCCCGAGCCGCGGCAGGCGCTGGCGCGGCTGGCGGCGAAGCTCGCGGGGCCGCAGCCGGCGCGGATCGTCGCCGTCACCGGCACCAACGGCAAGACCAGCACCGTCGAGTTCCTGCGCCAGTTCTGGCAGCAGGCCGGGATCGCGGCGGCGAGCCTCGGCACGCTCGGCGTGATCGGCCCGGTGACGCCGCGCGAGCAGGTCCCCGCCCTGACCACGCCGGACAGCGTGGCGCTGAGCCGGGTGCTGGCGGAGCTCGCCGCCGGCGGCGTCCGCGCCGCGGCGCTGGAGGCCTCCTCGCACGGGCTGTCGCAGTTCCGCCTCGACGGCGTGCGCATCGAGGCCGCCGGGTGCTGCAACCTGACCCGCGACCACCTCGATTACCACGCCACCCTGGAGCAGTATCGCCGCGCCAAGCTGCGCCTGTTCGAGGCGCTGCTGCCCGAGGGCGGGCTCGCCTGCGCCAACGCCGACATGGACGCGGGCATGCTGGCGCGGCTGCGCGACATCGCGGTGGCGCGGCGCCTGACGCTGCGCCTGGTCGGCGAGCGCGGCGACGCGATCCGCCTGCTGCGGGCGCGGCCGCTGCCGGACGGGCAGGTGCTGGAGATCGAGGCGCTCGGCCGCCGGCACGAGCTGAGCCTGGCGCTGCCCGGCCGATACCAGGCCGACAACGTGCTGCTCGCCGCCGTGCTCGCCGATCCCGAGCCGCAGGCGCTGCCGCGCGCCCTGGAGGCCGCCCCCCGCCTCACCGGGGTGCGCGGCCGCATGGAGCGCGCGGTGCGGCTCGACAACGGCGCCGCCGCCTACGTCGACTACGCCCACACCCCGGACGCCCTGACCCGGCTGCTGCAGAGCCTGCGTCCGCACGTCGGCGCGGCGCCGCGGCCCGGGCGGCTGGTGCTGGTGTTCGGCGCCGGCGGCGACCGCGACCGCGGCAAGCGCGCGCCGATGGGGGCGGCGGCGGCGGCGGGGGCGGACCTCGCCATCGTCACCGACGACAACCCGCGCGGCGAGCCGCCGCAGGCGATCCGCGCCGAGATCCTGGCCGGCTGCCCGGGCGGCATCGAGATCGGCGACCGGCGGCAGGCGATCGCGGCCGGGCTGCAGGCGCTGCGCCCCGGCGACGTGCTGGTGGTCGCCGGCAAGGGGCACGAGCAGGGACAGACCGCGGCCGGCGTCACCGTGCCGTTCGACGACCGCGAGGCGATCCGCCAGCTGGCCGCGGGCCGGAGCGAGGCGGCGTGAGCGCCCCGTGGGACGCGCTGTGGGACAGTGCCGCACTGCGCGCCGCGACCGGCGGCCGCATCGTGGCCGCGATCGAGGCGCACGGCGTGTCGATCGACACGCGCAGCCTCGCCGCCGGCGAGCTGTTCGTCGCACTGCGCGGCGAGCGCGACGGCCACGCCCACGTCGCCCGGGCGCTCGACCAGGGTGCCGCCGCTGCCGTGGTGGATGATCCACGGCTGCTGCGCGTCGCCGACACGGGGGCGGCGCTGACGGCACTCGGCCGCTTCGCCCGCGACCGGTGCGCCGCCAAGGTGCTCGCCGTCACCGGCAGCGTCGGCAAGACCACCACCAAGGAGATGCTGCGCCTCGCCCTCTCCGCGCTCGGCGCGACCCACGCCGCCAGCGCCTCGCACAACAACCACTGGGGCGTGCCGCTGACCCTGTCGCGGCTGCCGCCGGACGCCGCGTACTGCGTCTGCGAGATCGGCATGAACCACGCGGGCGAGATCGCGCCGCTGGCGGCGCTGTGCCGGCCCGACGTCGCCGTCGTCACCGCCATCGCCGCTGCCCATATCGGCCACATGGGCAGCCTGGAGGCGATCGCGCGCGAGAAGGGCGCGCTGGTCGAGGCGTTGCGCCCGGGCGGCGTCGCGATCCTCCCCGCCGGCGCGCCCGGCATCGAGGCGATCGCCGGGCGCGCCCGCGCCGCCGGCGCCCGCGTGATCCGCTTCGGCGGCCCGGACGACGCGGCCGAGGCCCGGCTCGCCGCGCTGTCGCTGCAGGCGGACGAGACGCGCTGCACGATCGTCCTGCCGGACCGCAGCGTGGCGCTGCGCCTGGCGGCCCCCGGACGGCACATGGCGATGAACGCGCTCGCCTGCCTGAGCGCGGTGCATGCCCTGGGCGGCGACGTGCGTCGGGCGGCGGACGCGCTGGCGGGGTTCCGGCCGGGCGACGGCCGCGGTGCGCGGCGGCCGCTGCTCGGCGGTGCGGCGTGGCTGATGGACGAGAGCTACAACGCGTCGGGCGCCTCGGTGCTGGCGGCACTCGACGTGCTGCGCCTGACGCGGGCGCGGCGGCGCGTCGCGGTGCTCGGCGACATGCTGGAGCTGGGCGAGTTCGCGGCCCGGGAACACGAAATGCTGTTGGCGCCGCTGCGCGAATCGGCGGAGCTGGTTTATTGCTGTGGCGACATGATGAGCAGGCTGTACCAGATGTTGCCGCGCGAGATGCAGGGTGGCTGCGCGCCGTCCGCCGCCGCCCTCGCCCCGGCGGTCGCGGCGGAGATGCGCCCGGGCGACGTGGTGCTGGTCAAGGGCAGCTACGGCAGCCGCATGCGCGACGTGGTGGCAGCCCTCTCGGCGCAGGCCGCCTGAATGCTCTACGACCTCGCCCGTCCGTATGCGGAACATTTCGCGCTGTTCAACCTGTTCCGCTACATCACCTTCCGCTCGGGTGCCGCCTGCCTGACCTCGCTCGCGGTCAGCCTGCTGCTGGGTCCCGCGGTGATCGCGCGGCTGCGGCGGGTGCAGCGCGACGGCCAGCCGATCCGCGTGCTCGGCCCGCAGCGTCACCTGATCGAGAAGGCCGGCACGCCGACCATGGGCGGCGTGCTGATCCTGCTGTCGCTGTTCATCTCCACCCTGCTGTGGGCCGACCTGTCGAACGGCTTCGTCTGGGCGGTGCTGGCGATCACCGGCGCCTTCGGCGGCGTCGGCTTCGCCGACGACTACCTCAAGCTCTCCCGGCGCAACACCGCCGGGGTATCGAAGCGCACCCGCCTGGGCTGCGAGTTCGCGGCCTCGCTGCTCGGCGGCTACTGGCTGGACGCGCTGATGCCGGCACCGCTCGCCGGCACGGTCGCCTTCCCGTTCGTCAAGGAGGCGCTGCTGCCGCTCGGCTACGCCTTCCCGGTGTTCGCCATGCTGGTGATCACCGGGTTCGGCAACGCGGTCAACTTCACCGACGGGCTCGACGGGCTGGCGATCGTGCCGGTGATCATCGCCGCCCTGGTGTTCGCGCTGATCTCCTACCTGGTCGGCAACCACCTGTTCGCCGACTACCTGCAGCTGCACCACGTGCCGCGCACCGGCGAGCTCGGCGTGTTCTGCGCCGCCCTGATCGGCGCCGGGCTCGGCTTCCTGTGGTTCAACGCGCCGCCGGCGGCGGTGTTCATGGGCGACACCGGCAGCCTCGCCCTGGGCGGCGCGCTGGGTGCGGTGGCGGTGGCGGTGAAGCACGAGGTGGTGCTGTGCATCGTCGGCGGCATCTTCGTGGTCGAGACGCTGTCGGTGATCATCCAGGTGTTCTGGTACAAGCGCACCCGCAAGCGCGTGTTCCTGATGGCGCCGCTGCACCATCACTTCGAGAAGAAGGGCTGGGAGGAGCCCAAGATCGTGATCCGCTTCTGGATCGTCTCGATGGTGCTCGGGCTGATCGGCCTGGCGACGCTGAAGATACGATGAGCGCTGCCTCCCCCGCCCGGTCGTTCCCCAAGCAGCTGTTCGCCGGCCGGCGCTACGCCGTGCTCGGGCTCGGACGCAACGGCGCGCCGGCGGCGCGCGCGCTGGCGGCGATGGGTGCCGACGTGGTCGCCTGGGACGACGGCGAGGCCGGGCGCGGCTCGCTCGCCGACGCCTCCCCGCGGATCAGGCTGGCGCCGCTGGACGATCCCGCCGGCTACGCCGCCCTGGTGCTCTCGCCCGGGATCGCGCACCGGCTGCCCCGCCCGCACCCGTTCGCGGCGCGCGCGCTGGCGGCCCGCGT
>CAXTNB010000204.1:4015-4463 GCA_964245385.1 uncultured Acetobacteraceae bacterium
TGCTGAGCCAGGCCGGCATCGACAACCGGGCCGGCGGCAACCTCGGTCCGGCGGCGCTGTCGCTGCCGCTGCTCGACGACGACGGCGTCTACGTGCTGGAGATGTCGTCCTACATGCTCGAGCGCCTGGAGCGCCTGCGCTTCGACGCCGCCTGCCTGCTCAACCTCTCGCCCGACCACCTCGACCGGCACGGCGACCTCGCCGGCTACGGCGCCGCCAAGCTCGCGATCTTCGCCCGGCAGGCCGCGTCGGACCTCGCGGTGCTCGGCCAGGACGACCCCTGGTCGCGGGCGCAGGCGGCGATGCTGGCGCGGGCGCCGGCGCGGCTGCTGACGGTCTCCGGCAGCCAGGGCCTGCCGGGGCCGGCACCGGCGCTGCCCGGCGCGCACAACGCCCAGAACGCCGCGGCGGCGGCGGCTATGGCCCGGCCGCTCGGCGCCTCGCCGGC
>CAXTNB010000204.1:4473-5509 GCA_964245385.1 uncultured Acetobacteraceae bacterium
CGCCGCCGGCCTCGTCAGCTTCCCGGGGCTCGCGCACCGGCAGCGGCGCATCGGCAGCATCGACGGCATCGACTTCGTCGACGACAGCAAGGCGACCAACGCCGACGCCGCCGCCCGCGCGCTGGGCTGCTACGACCGGCTGATCTGGATCGCCGGCGGCCAGGCCAAGGCCGGCGGCATCGAGACGCTGGCGCCGCTGTTCCCGCGCGTCGCCGAGGCGCTGCTGATCGGCCGCGACGCGCCGATGCTGGCGGACAGCCTGCTCCGGCACGGCGTGCGCCACCGCGTCCTCGGCGACCTCGAGTCCGCCGTGCCCGCCGCGCTGGCCGCGGCGCGGCTGCACGAGGCGCCCGTGGTGCTGCTCTCGCCGGCCTGCGCCAGCTTCGACCAGTTTGCCGACTTCGAGGCGCGAGGCGTTCGTTTCGCTGATCTGGTCGGCAGCCTTCCGCAGCGGGCGCAGGGCGGGGCGCTGGCCGATGCGTAGCGCCTCGCGCATCGACAACTCGCTGCTCGGCCGCTGGTGGTCGACGGTCGATCGCTGGACGCTGGGCTGCGTCGGGCTGCTGATCGGCTTCGGCTACGTGCTGATGCTGGCGGCGAGTCCGGCGGTGGCCGCGCGCATCGGCGCCTCGCGCGACATGTTCATCCTCAAGCAGGTGATCTTCCTCGCCGTCGCCGGCGCGATCGTGGTCGGCGTCTCGCTGCTGCCGCCGCGCGGCGTGCGCCGGGTGGCGCTGGTCGGCTGCGTCCTGGCGCTGGCCGCCACCGCGCTGACCCTGGTGCACGGCCTCGAGATCAAGGGTGCCAGGCGCTGGATCGCGCTGCCGATGATGTCGGTGCAGCCGAGCGAGTTCCTCAAGCCCTGCTTCGCGGTGGTCACCGCCTGGCTGCTCGCCGAGCGCCGGCGCACCCGGCACTTCCCCGGCATGCTGCTGATCTTCGCCGTGTTCGGCTTGATCCTGATGCTGCTGAAGTCGCAGCCCGACATCGGCATGCTGACCGTGATCACCACCGTGCTGATGGCGCAGCTGTTCGT
>CAXTNB010000205.1:0-1267 GCA_964245385.1 uncultured Acetobacteraceae bacterium
CGGCGGCGAGCGGTGCCGGCGCCTGCAGGCGTCCGGACTCCGCGCGCTCGAGCTCGATGCGCGGCGCGATCCGCATCGGCGGGTCCTGGTTCACAGCATGTCCTCCAGCAGGAAGCCGAGCAGGGCGTCGAGCCCGATCGACGGCACGCCGAGGCGGCCGGCTTCGGGCAGCTGCACCGGCTCGAACGCCGGCAGGTCGAGGAAAGGATGCGCCCAGTACGCGGCGTCGGGCGGCCGGTCGGGCACCTCCCCGGGGTAGGAGCGGGTGCGCTGCCGCTCGCCGAGCACGCGCCCGCGCACCGCCGACACCGGACGACCCTCCAGGGTCCAGACGAAATCCTCGGTGCAGCGCGCGGCGGCGATGGCGAGGAACGCGTGCCCCGCGCCCTCCGAGCCGGCGGGCGCCGCGGTCAGGCTGCGCATCAGGCCCGCGAGGTTGCCGCGCTGCCGCTCGGCGACGTGGTCGGCCTTGCTGGCGGCGAACGCGACCCGCCGGATCACCCGCGGCGGCAGGCGCAGCTGCGCCAGCGCGGCGACCATGTCGAGCCAGGAGCCGCGCCAGCGCAGCGAGGCCGCCGCGGCCGACAAGGCGCCGCGGACGTCGGCGAACGCGTCCGCGCCGGCGTGCAGCGCGCCCAGCAGGTCGGCCAGCACCACCAGCCGGTCCATGTCGCCGAACAGCGGCGAGACCAGGGCCTCGCGCACCGAGCCGACATAGGCGTCGTAGCGGCGGCGCAGCAGCGCCTGCATCGCCCCGCCTGCGCCGTCGGCCGCGGCGGTCGGGAAGAAGCGCTCCCAGGGCGGCGAGGGACCGGGGGCGGGCATCAGGAAGCGGCCGGGCTGCAGCATCGACAGGCCGCGGTCGCGCAGCCGCTCCAGCGTCGTGCGGTACAGGCGATGCCCGGCTTCCGCGAGACGCTCGTCGGCGGGGGCGGACGCCGGCAGGCCGTGGGCGAAGCCGAGGAAGTCGCGCGTCGCCTCGGCCAGCGCCGGGCGCTGCAGCCGCGACAGCACCGCCGCCGACCAGCGCTCGAAGGACTGGTCGAGCAGCGGAAGGTCGAGCAGCCACTCGCCCGGGTAGTCCAGCAGCTCGAGGCGCATCCGGCGCGGGGGCAGGGGAGAGGCCGCGATCTCCAGGTCCAGCGCCAGCAGCGACACCGCGTTGGTCCGCTCCGGCCAGCGCGGCGGATCGGCGGCGAGGGAGGCGAGATGGCGCTCGTACTCGAACCGCGGCAGCGATTCCGCACCGGAGGGCGACAGCCGCGCC
>CAXTNB010000205.1:1277-3811 GCA_964245385.1 uncultured Acetobacteraceae bacterium
GGATGCTCCCCGACAGGCCGGCGCGGCCCGGCGCCAGCAGCGCCGCGGCGAGCGAGGTCAGCAGCACCGTCTTTCCCGACCGCGCGAGGCCGGTGACGCCGATGCGCAGCACGCGCGGCCGGACGTAGTCGAGCGGATGAAGGATCCGGCCCAGCTTCAGCCTCACGAGCGTTGCGCCGGCGATCTGTCTTCAAACCTTAACCGCACTGACTTTCTCCGTCACGAAGACAGGCAATAAGAACCTCGCCGTGGCCGACCGCTGCACGGAGAACATCATTCATGTCGCGTCGCTTCCGCCTGAACTGCACCAGCGCCTTCGTCGCGGTCGCCCTCGCCGTGCAGCCGCTGGTCGCCGGCGCCGCGCCGATGCACGACGACATCGCCGCGCACAACCCGAACGATGCGAGCCTGGTCGAGCTGCAGCCGCCCTCCAGCGCCCTGGTCGGCAGCCTGGCGCACCCGACCTCGAGCGAGCCCGCCTATTCGCACGCCGCCAAGCTGGCGCTGCTGCAGAAGAAGGTGAAGTACGTGTTCGTGCTGTTCCAGGAGAACCGTTCCTTCGACATGCATTTCGGCACCTTCCCCGGCGCGCGCGGGCTGTTCAGCCAGCCGGCGGCGCAGACCCCCGGCTTCAGGCAGGCGCTGGTCGACACCGACGGCAAGGTGGTCAACATCTCGCCGTTCCTGATCCCGCAGACGGTGACGGCGGCGAACGGCAAGACGGTGCCGATCTACAGCGCCGACACGGACTCGATCGACCACTCCCACACCGGCATCGACAACAGCCTCGACGTGGTCGACGGCGTCGCGATGAACGACCGCTACGCGCTGGACGAGGAAGGGCTCACCACCAAGGGCGGCCGCATCGTCTCGCTCAAGACCGGCGTCGCCGCGACCAGCAACCCGACGCTGGCCGACAAGCAGAAGGGCGAGCTGGCGCTGGCGCACAACGACTGCACCACGGTGCCGTTCCTGTGGCAGTTCGCCGATCATTTCACGCTGTTCGACAACATGTTCCAGACCATCATCGGGCCCTCGACGCCGAACGCGATCGCGATGATCGCCGGCCAGTCCGGCGAGACGCAGTGGGCGCTGCATCCCGAGACCGGCAGCGACCAGAGCAACCCGGTGGTGCTGGCGACCGGCGGCGAGCCGGTGGTTGGCGACGCCGGCCCGTACGCCGGATCGAACGACGACACCACGCCGGGCAAGCCGCCGTACGGCCCCAACGACGAGAGCCCGGCCACGCCGGCGCTGAACCAGACCTACGCCAGCCTGCCGCTCTCCTTCATGGGGCGCGCGATCCAGACGACGGTGCAGTCCGACCTCAACCCGGCCCTCGACCTGCTCGACGTGCAGGACGACATACGCACCATCGCCAGCGAGAAGGTGGCGCCGACCAACTGGGGCTGGTACCAGGAGGGCTACGACCTGGAGCCGACCGACACCGGCGGCGTGGCGTCGAACGCCACCTACGTCACCCACCATAACCGCCCGCAATATTTCGGCTATGTAGCCGACAACCCCAACGTGGCGTCGAAACTGCCCGGCCTCGGCGACTTCTACCGCGAAGTCGGCGCCAACAGGCTGCCGGCCGCGGGCGGCGTGTTCTACGTGCGCGGCGGCTACGGCAACAATGACGGGCTGCTGCCGGTCGATCCCAATCCGACGGTGCGGAAGGCCCTGCCGGGCAGCGACGATCATCCTGGCTACTCCGACACCCAGATCTCCGAGGCGCTGCTCGCCGACGAGGTGAACGCGATCGCGTCCTCGCCGTACTGGAAGGACAGCGCGATCATCATCACCTACGACGAGACCGACGGGCTCTACGACCATCAGCTGCCGCACTTCCGCGAACTCGATCCCGAGGGCAACCCGCTCGCCGCCGGCCCGCGCATCCCGCTGATCGTGATCTCGCCGTACAGCCGCGTGCACGCGATCAGCCACGAGTACGCCGAGCACAGCTCGGTCATCAAGTTCATCGACGAGCTGTTCGACCTCACGCCGCTGGCCTCGCTGCCGGACGAGACGCACGGACGCGCGCTCGGCAAGCAGGAGTTCGGGCAGTCCGAGCTAGGCCCCGCCGACGGTCCGGCCAGCGAAGCCGGCGACCTGTTCTCTGCCTTCGACAACTCCCGCCTCTCCGGCGAGCTGCAGCCGCTGCCGGCCAGCTACGCCATGATCCCGACCGCGATCGTGAAGTCGCTGCCGCACTACGGCGGCGATGGCTGCACCGCGCTGAACATCATCCCGACGGACTATCGCGGCGGCACGCTGATGGATCCCGCGCCCGCCGACTTCAACCCGCGCCCCAACACCACCCCCGGGAACCCTGCCTCGGGCACCTGGACGCCGTGATCCCGGCCCGATCCGCAGCCGGGCGGCCGCCCGGACTGCTGCTCGCGTTCCTGCTGATCCTGCTCGGCGGAGCGCCCGCGGCGCACGCCGCGAGGACCACGGAGGCCGCGGCGACGCTCGCCTGCGGCGTCGTGGTCGAGCAGGAGGACTTCACCAAGACCGACTCGCACGGCGAC
>CAXTNB010000205.1:3821-5471 GCA_964245385.1 uncultured Acetobacteraceae bacterium
CCCACGGCGACCTGTCCCTGTTCTCCTCGGCGATCTGCCGCGCCGTGGCGGCCGCCGTGCTGGGAGATCCGGCCCGCCTGCGCCTGGTCGGCTTTCCCGACGACGCGCACGGCATCGCCGCGCTGCAGGACCGGCGTATCCGGCTGCTGGTCGGCACCACGCCCGAGGCGACGGCGGCGCAGCTGCATCACCTGCGCTTCTCGCCGACCCTGTTCATCGACGGCCAGGGCTTCCTGGTGCGCCGCGACCTGCAGGCGCGCCTGCCCGCCGACCTGCGCGGCCGGATGATCTGCTACCTGCTGGAGACGCCGGCCGAACCCGGTCTGACGGAATGGTCGGCGCGTGCCCGCGTCGCCGTGCGTCCGCACCCCTTCGAGGAGGCCGGCGAGATGGAAGCGGCGCTGACCAGCGGCAACTGCGACGCCGTGACCGCCGACATCTCGACGCTCGCCGGGATGCGCGCCGGCTTCCACGGCCGGCGCAACGACTTCGACATCCTGCCAGGCACGATCAGCTTTGATCCGTTCGCCGCCGCCACGCGCGACGACGATCCGGCGTGGAGCACGGTGGTCAGCGACGTGATCACCGCGCTGATCGAGGCGGAGCAGGACGGCATCACCCGCGGCAACCTGCCGGCGATGCAGGACGGCGCCGATCCGGCGGCGCATCGCCTGCTCGGACCGACGCCGGGGCTCGCGACGCGCCTCGGGCTGCGGGATGGCTGGGCGGCGCGCGCCATCGCCGCGACGGGCAACTACGGCGAGATCCTCGCCGCCACCACCGGCCCCGGCCGAGCGCTGAACCTGCCGCGCGGCATGAACGCGCTATGGAACGAGGGCGGCATGATCGCTGCGCCGGCGATCCCGTGAACGGGGTCCGGGGCCGCCGGCCCCAGCGGGTCAAGGGCGAAGTCCTTGCCTGCGCTTCCTCGGCATCCCGCTAGAGCCGGCCGTAGCCCCAGCTATCCTTGGGCACCGGATGCAGCGCGTCGTGCAGGCTCGCCGGCGACAGGTCCGGGGCACCGGCCCGCGTCGAGGGCAGCAGCACGCCGTCGGCCATCAGCACGTAGCTGGAGATCTGCCCGTCGGGCAGGTCGCGCAGGTGCAGCACCGGCGGTGCCGAGCCCGCGCGGGTCAGGGTCCAGCGGTCGCCCCAGATCACCGTGTGGTTGCCGATGCCGGACAGCGTCGGGTCGGTGATCAGCACCTTGAAGTCGTACTCGCCTTCGGTGGCGTCCGGCGCGCCGTGCAGCACCAGGTCGACGAAGTACGGATTGAGCTCGCCGCCGGTGGGCTGGCGGCCCTGCCAGTTGCCGAACACCGGTCCGCCGCGGTCGGCGCAGCCGGCGGACGCCAGCATCGCGCCGAGCGCGCAGGCGACCCGCACCGACGAGAACGCCCTCGCCGCTGGCCGCGGGGAGGGCGCTCCGCCGGACATCGGGCGGTGGCTCAGGCGAGGCTGATCGCGGCCGCTTCCGGACCCTTCTGGCCCTGCACCACCTGCACCCGGGTGGCCTGTCCCTCGTTGAGGCTGGACAGGCCGGAGCGCTCGAGTGCCGAGGCGTGCACGAAGATGTCCTTGCCGCCGGTGTCGGGGGTGATGAAGCCGAAGCCCTTGGTCGCGTTGTACCACTTGACGATGCCGCGCACC
>CAXTNB010000206.1:0-5442 GCA_964245385.1 uncultured Acetobacteraceae bacterium
GGTCCTCGCCGGGCTCGCCGCTGCGGTAGATCAGGTGCAGGCAGCCGGCGAGGCCGCCCGACAGCGCCTCCGACGCCGCCCTGGGACAGGGCAGCACGGCGGCCATCACGCAGCCGCCGCGCTCGCGCGCCATCGCGGCGACCCGGCGGCCGAGGGTGAGTGCCGCCTTGTGGTCGGCGCCCCCGAACAGCAGCACGATCCGGGGATGCGGCAGGTGCGACAGCCGCTCCGCCCAGAGGTCGCGCGCCCGCGCCAGCAGCCCGGGCGACACCACGTTGGGAGCGCCGAGCACCGGGATGACCCGGTCCGATGCCGCCGCAGCGGTCGCGGACGATCCCGGCAGCTGCCGTTGCGGCAGCACCGTGAGGTCGAACGGCAGCCAGCCCGACAGGCGCTCGACCGGGAACCGGGGGGTGGCGCAATGCACGACGCGGCAGCCGTGACGGGATCGCAGCAGCAGCGCGCGCAACCCGGACCCGGCGCCGGCCGACAGCACCAGTCCGGGTCCGGGACCTCCCGGCCGATGCGGCTCGCCGGGTGCCGCGGTCAGCCTGCGGAACGGCAGCCCCAGCCGCCCGGCGATGGCGCTCGCCTGCCCGGCCGCGGAGCTGCGGGGATCGTCCAGCACCCAGACCGGCGCCTGCGGCAGCAGAGCCAGGTTCATGCGCGTCGATCCGGCTCGGACGGGCCGCCGGCGGTGCCCTCGGCGCACGATGGATTTCCTGCGGTCATGCGGCTACTGCTGCCCGATCATGCGAAGGATTGCGAGGATGGCGATATCGGGCTCGGCGTCGGACATCGGTCTGCCTGTCGGCGGTAGCACGGATTGGGACCGCGACACGGCACTCACGACGGCGCGGCTGCTGCTGGAGATCAAGGCGGTCAATTTCCGCCCCGAAGAGCCCTATACGCTGACATCCGGCTGGAGATCCCCCGTCTATATCGACTGCCGTCGTATCATCTTCTTCCCGCGCGCCAGGGCCAAGATCGTCGAGCTCGGCGTCGAGAAGATCGGCCGCCACGTCGGCTACGAGAGCATCGACGTCGTGGCCGGCGGCGAGACCGCAGGCATCCCGTTCGCCGCCTGGATCGCCGACCGCATGCTCGCCCCGATGGCCTATGTCCGCAAGAAGCCCAAGGGCTTCGGCCGCAACGCCCTGATCGAGGGCGACGTTCCGGAAGGCCGCCGCACGCTGCTGGTCGAGGACCTGACCACCGACGGCGCCTCGAAGATCCAGTTCGCCCGTGCCCTGCGCGAGGCCGGCGCCATCGTCAACCACGCCTTCGTGGTGTTCTTCTACGGCGTCTTCCCCGGGGCGCACCGCACGCTCGCCGACATGGAGATCGAGCTGCACGCGCTGTGCACCTGGTGGGACGTGCTGGAGGCCTGCGCCGAGCGTCCCTACTTCCCCGAGCACGCCGCCGCCGAGGTGCGGCGCTTCCTGGAAGACCCCTGCGCCTGGTCGGCCAGGCACGGCGGCGTGGCGTCGGCCGAGGAGGCGATGGCGCGCAAGGCGAAGGATGAGTAGCGCCCGCCGCGGCTAGCGTGGGCGCCCGCATCCTCGCCTTCGACTCCGGCATCGGCGGCTACGGCATCGTGGACGCGCTGCGCGGCCGCCTGCCGGGCGCCTGGATCACCATGCTGGCCGACAACGCGTTCTACCCGTACGGCGAGGTGCCCGACGCGGCCCTGGTCGCGCGCATCGAGCGGGTGATCGGCGAGGCGATCCGCGAGCTCGCCCCCGACGCGATCGTGATCGCCTGCAACACCGCGAGCACGGTCGCACTCGGCGCGCTGCGCGCCCGCTTCGACCTGCCGTTCATCGGCTGCGTGCCGCCGATCAAGTGGGCGGCCTCGCTCAGCCGCACCCGCCATATCGGCCTGCTGGCGACACGTGCGACGGTCCGCCGTCCCTACCTGTCCGAGCTCGCCCGACGCTTCGCCCCGGACTGCCGCCTGATCGCGCACGGCGCGCGCGGGCTCGCCGACCTCGCCGAGGCGGCGTTCCGCGGCGCCGCGATCGATCGCGGCGCGGTCCGCGGCGAGCTCGAGACGCTGCTCGGTCAGGAAGGCGGCGCGGCGGTCGACGTCGTCTGCATCGGCTGCACCCACTACAGCTTCCTGCTGCAGGCGTTGCGCGACGCCTCTCCCCGCGAGATCGCCTGGCTGGACCCGGCGCAGGCGGTGGCGCGGCGCACCGAGGCGGTGCTCGCCGGGCTCGCCCTGGATGCCGGCGGTGCGGGAGGCGGCGAGGCGCTGTTTACCGCACCTCCCGGCCAGCCCGAGGCGTTGCGGACGCGCCTGGGGCGGCTCGGCTATGACGGCTTCTCGCTGTTCCAGGCCGGCAACGAGACAGGCGAGGGCTCTGCCCTCGACCCGCTGGGGCCGGCGGCCCCAGACCCCGATCCATCAGGAAATGGATTTCGAAGGCTTCGCCTTTGATGGGGTTCAAGGGGCAAAGCCCCTTGCTCTTGCGCGCGGCTAGCGGCCGCGGCTGACCGTGTACAGCGCCACGTCGCCCATCAACCGCCGGATCCGGCTGTCGGGGAACGGGCGCAGCGCGTCGCGCGCCGCCTGGGCGTACAGGCCGGCGCGGCGCAGCGTCACGCCGATGGCGTCGCGCCGCGCGATCAGCGTCATCGCGTGCTCGAGATCGTCGTCGCCGTGCTCGCTCATCTCGATCACCCGGCGCCAGAACACCCGCTCGGCCTCGTCGCCGCGCTCGTAGGCGGTCAGCACCGGCAGGGTGATCTTGCCCTCGCGGAAATCGTCGCCGACCGTCTTGCCGAGTGCCGCCTGGTCGGCGGCATAATCCAGGGCATCGTCGACGAGCTGGAACGCCATGCCCAGGTTGGTGCCGAACGCCTCCAGCGCCAGCTCCTCCGGCTCCGGACGGGACGCCACCACGGCGCCGACCCGGCAGGCGGCCGCGAACAGGGCGGCGGTCTTGCCGTGAATCACCTGCAGGTAGCGCTCGACCGGCGTCGAGAGGTCGTTCTGCGTCGCCATCTGCAGCACCTCGCCCTCGGCGATGGTGGCGGCGGCCGCGGACAGGATCGCCATCACCTTGAGCGAGCCGTCGTCGGTCATCAGCTGGAACGAGCGCGCGAACAGGAAATCGCCGACCAGCACCGACGCCTTGTTGCCGAACACCGCGTTGGCGCTGGCCAGGCCGCGACGCAGCTGGCTGTCGTCGACCACGTCGTCGTGCAGCAGCGTCGCGGTATGGATGAACTCGACGCAGGCGGCCAGGCCGACATGGCGCGCGACCGGGCGCGACGCCACGCCGGACTCCGGGAGGTAGCCGCACAGGCGGGCGGACGCCAGGGTGAGCAGCGGCCGCAGCCGCTTGCCGCCGGCCGCCACCAGGTGCGCCGCCAGCTGCGGGATCAGCGGCACCGGGCTGTCCATGCGCGCCACGATGGCGCGGTTGCAGGCCGCCATGTCGTCCTCGAGCAGCTCCGACAGCGCCCGCAGCGCATCGTCCTCGCCCGCCGCGATGACCGGCCGCGGCGTCAGGAGCCCGGGCTCGCCGCCGCGTCGCACCGCCGCCTCGCGCTCGGAGACGGCCGGGTTGGCCAGGGCCGGAGTGGGCAGGGTCGAAGCAGACAGGGCCGAAGCGGGTAGGTTGGCGGCAAGGCGCAAGCACGATCCTCCCGACCTCTTTGGGGTGCGAGGGACATATGAGCGGCGGTGGAGGGAGGGTCAAGCGGACCGGGCGACGGCCGGGAGGTACAAGATCGGCATGACCAGGACCGCCGCCGATCGGGTGCCGCGGGCGGGGATCTGATGCAGCAGACCACCGACGGCGCGCTGCTCGACGGCAGGCTCAGCTACCGACAATTCCGGCACGGCTACCGCAGCGGCATCGAGCCCGTGCTGCTGGCCGCGGGAGTGCCGGCGCGGCCGGGCCAGCGCGTGCTGGAGGCGGGCTGCGGCGCCGGGGCGGCCCTGATGTGCCTGTGCACGCGGGTGGACGGGCTCGAGGGCGTCGGCGTCGAGGCCGATCCCGCCACGGCCGCCCTCGCCCGCCACAACTGGGACGCCAACGGGCTCGACCGGCTGGTCCTGCACCGGGCGCCGCTGGGCGAGATCCCGGACGGCGTCGGCCGGTTCGATCACGCGATGGCCAACCCGCCCTGGCACCGCGCCGATGCCACCGCCTCGCCGTTGCGCCGGCGCGACCTGGCGCGGCGGGCACGGCCGGGGCTGCTGGCCGAGTGGATCGCGGGCCTCGCCGCCCTGCTGCGGCCGGGCGGCACGCTGACCCTGATCCTGCCGGCCGGACAGCAGGCCCGGGCCGGCGGCCTGATGTGCGGCACGGGCGGTCTCGGCGAGGTGACGCTGCTGCCGTTCTGGCCGAAACCGGAACGCGCGGCCAAGATCGTGCTGATGCAGGGCCGGCGCGGGTCGCGCGGAGACTCCGTGGTGCTGCCGGGCCTGGTGCTGCACCAGGATGGCGGTCGTTTCACCGAGGCCGCGGAGCGCATCCTGCGGCAGGGTCTGGCGCTGCCGACCGCCTGACCCCCGGCAGGACCGCTGCGGGAGCGGATCGAGGCCCTCAGGCGGTCGGCTGGAAGCTCGCCATGTCGCGCGGCGCGTGGAAGCCGTGCGACGATGTCGCGGCCTGGGTGCCGACACCCTCACCGACGTGGCGCAGGTGCCAGAGCCGCTGGTGCGCCGCGATCAGGCTCTCCATGGTGCGCCGCCGCGCCGGATCCACCGGTCCGCGGGTCTGGCCGACGACCGTCTCCAGGATCGACAGCAGCTGTGCCGCGACGTCGAGGTCGCCCAGGTCGCAGGCCTGGTGCGCCGCCACCAGGATACGCTCGGGCAGTCTGCGGTTCTGTCGCGGTGCCGCGCCGGGGAGGCCGGTGAGGCCGCCTGCGACCGACTGTGGCAGGCCGCTGATCAAATCCGCCAGATCAGGGACCAGGCTGGTCCGGGTCTCGGTTTCCATCGTGCGCCTCGTTCTGGCCCGCCTCTTCGGCCGGATCACCCGCTCGTAACGCTACCGGGCAAGGACCATATAATCGTTAACGAGGAGTAATGGAACTGCTCTCGAACGCGTGATCGTAACTTTTTTGCCTAAGTTCGAAAGCAAGCTCAGTTAGTGGCCCAGGTGGCGGTCGCGGCGGGCCCGCGGCCGCCCCGAGAGCAGTCTCAGGCGCGTTCGAACACGCTGCTCTCGAACGCCTCCTCCCAGGTCCCGAGGGTGGAGGCGCGGCTGTACTCGGTGGCCCGGTTCTCGAAGAAGTTGGCGTGCTCGACCGCGTTGAGCATGTCGTCGACCCACGGCAGCGGGTTGCTCTCGATGTGGTAGAGCGGATCGAGGCCCAGCTGGGTCAGCCTGCGGTCGGCGATGAAGCGGATCTAGCGCTTCACCTCCGCCCCGCTCAGCCCCTACACCGCGCCGAGCTCGAAGGCCAGGTCGATGAAGG
>CAXTNB010000207.1:0-715 GCA_964245385.1 uncultured Acetobacteraceae bacterium
GCCGCGCTTCAGCCCGACCGAGCTCTCCTCGCCGGAGAACGTCACCTGCACCGCGACCTTGATCCGCTCGCCGGGTGCCAGGCGCTGGAAGTCGACGTGGATCGGCCGGTCGCTGACCGGATGCAACTGCACGTCGCGCATCAGCGCGCGGATCGGAGCACCACTGCCCTCGGTGATCTCGTACAGGCGCGAGCGCCAGCCGGTGCGGGTCAGCTCGCGCAGCACCAGCCGCGGATCGAGCGCGATCAGGCTCGGATCCTGCTTGGCGCCGTAGATGACGCCCGGGACCAGCCCGTCCCGCCTCGTCGCCCGCGCTGCCCCCTTGCCAGCCTTCGCGCGCGCCGACGCCTCGATCGTCGTGAAATTGGTCACACCGCTCTCCTGACATCACGCGCCAGCCTCCAGGGGTGCCGACACGGTGCGGCGGTTTAGCCAATCCGGCTGATGGACGCAAGGAAGACGACCGAGGAGCCGCCGGAGGCGCGGCCTAGGAGAGCTCGGTCAGCGACCAGGGTTCGCCCGGCGCCTCGCCCGGCCGCAGCCATAGCGGCACCGCGTTCGGCAGCCGCACGTTGGCGGGAAGGCCCATCACCGCCCGCAGCGCCCGGAACATGGCGCCATGGCAGACGATCAGCGCCGTGCCCTCCCCCGCGGTCGCGCGATCCACGGCGGCGGCGGCACGGGCCATCAGGTCGGCGAACACCTCGGCACCCTC
>CAXTNB010000207.1:725-5437 GCA_964245385.1 uncultured Acetobacteraceae bacterium
AACTCGCCGGCGATCCAGGAATCGTACCACTCCCCCATCGGCTCGCCTTCCTGCACGCCGAAGCACACCTCGCGCAGCTCCGGATCGACCGCGATCGGCAGCGCGGCGTGCCCGCTCCGCGCCATCGCCTCGGCGACGATCTCCGCGGTGCGGTGCGCGCGGCTCAGCGGCGAGGAGACGATGCGGGCGATCGGCGCCGTGCCGTCCGAATGCGCCGCCAGGATCGCGCCGGCGCCCTGCGCCTGCGACAGGCCGTGCGCGTTCAGCGCCACGTCGGTGCGGCCCTGCGACAGGCCGCGCGCGTTCCAGTCGGTCTCGCCGTGGCGGAGGTACCAGAACGGCCTCGGTGCCAGCACCGGACGCATCAATCGAACAGCGAGCTGACGGAGCTCTCGTCGGAGATCGCGCGCATCGCGTTGGCGAGCAGCTGGGCGATGCTGATCTGGCGGACGCTGTCGCTGTCGCGCACCGCCTCGGTGGCCAGGATGCTGTCGGTGATGGTCATCATCTCGATCGGCGAGCCGGAGACGCGGGCGACGGCGCCGCCGGTCAGCACGCCGTGGGTGACGTAGGCGCTCACCGAACTCGCCCTGTGCTCGACCAGGGCGGTGGCGGCGTTGCACAGCGAGCCGCCGCTGTCGACGATGTCGTCGACCAGGATGCAGTCGCGACCGTCGACGTCGCCGATCACGTTCATCACCTCCGACACGCCGGCGCGCTCGCGACGCTTGTCGATGATCGCGAGGTCGGTGTTGAGCCTCTTGGCGAGCTGGCGGGCGCGCACCACGCCGCCGACGTCGGGCGAGACCATCATCAGGTCGCGCGCCGGGTAGCGCTCGTTGATGTCGCGGGTGAACAGGGGGGCTGCGAACAGGTTGTCCACCGGGATGTCGAAGAAGCCCTGGATCTGGCCGGCGTGCAGGTCCAGCGTCAGCACCCGGTTGGCGCCGGCCTCGGTGATCAGGTTGGCCACCAGCTTGGCGCTGATCGGGGTGCGCGGGCCGGATTTGCGGTCCTGCCGGGCGTAGCCGAAGTAGGGGATCACCGCGGTGATGCGTCGCGCCGAGCCGCGGCGCAGCGCATCGAGCATGATCAGCAGTTCCATCAGGTTGTCGTTGGTCGGGTAGCAGGTGCTCTGCACCACGAACACGTCCTCGCCGCGGACGTTCTCCTGGATCTCGACGAAGATCTCGAGGTCGGCGAAGCGGCGCACCACGGCGCGGCAGAGCGGCAGGTTGAGCGCCGCGGCGACCGCTTCGGCGAGAGGCCGGTTGCTGTTGCAGGCGACGATCTTCATGGCGACGGCTCCGGTACGGCGCCTTCCTAGCAACGCGTCGCCAGGCTGTCACGTTACTCGTTTTGCTGGCGTGGCGGGGCGCGGCGGCGGCAACGGCTTGTGGGTGCGGCCGGAATTGTTGGTGATCACCTGGCGCACGCCGCCGGCGGCCTCCTGCGCCACCACGATGGAGACGTCGCCCCAGTAGCCGTCCAGGGTGTGCGCCGGGATGTCGTTGAGCTGCGCGACCCGGCCGGCCTCCGCACCCGAGGCGTCCAGCACCGTCCAGACGATCTCGACATGGTCGGTCCTGGCGTCGAGGCGACGCAGCCTGACCTGTCCGCGCAGCGTGAAGTCGGCACCGCTCGCGGTGTTCTGGATCACGTTGCCGCCGTCGGGCAACGACACCGCCATCTGCCGGGCCAGCGAGATGTCGCCGTCGCCTGGCGCCCCGGTGACCCCGGTGAAGTAGATCCGCGCCGGCCGGTGCATCAGGCTGTGCGGGTCGGACTGCATCTGCGCCGCCTGTATGCCGGTCAGCAGGTCGGCGAGCTTGGGCCCGGCATCCTGGGCGGCGCGCGACAGCGCCGCGGCATCGCCGCGCAGCCAGGCCGCGGCGGCCAGCGGCGTGCCCTCGATGCTGCCGCGCAGCTCGCCGGACGGGCTGAACACGCTGAAGCTCGGCACCAGCAGCCCCTGGCGCAGGGCGGCGCCGAACTGCAGCCGCCAGTCACCCGGCTTCGGCGACTGCGCCTCCGCCGGCACTTCCTGGCCGAGCAGTGCCGCCGACAGGTCGGAGGCGAACCGCCTCGAGGCGTCGGGCGGCAGCAGCGCCTGCCTGGAGGCCGGGATCGACAGGCGCGGCGGCGGCGGCACCGCCAGCCGCATCGCGATGCCGCCGGGATTGCCCTGGAACGGATGCGGCAGGTCGCCGCAGCCGGCGAGGCCCAGCAGGGCGGCGGCCAGCACGGCCGCCGTCGTGGGCCCGCGCGTCACGCCGCCGGCTCCGGGCAGGCGATCACCGAGATCTGGTGGCCGATCGCACCCTCGCCGGCGAGCGTGCGCCGGCGGTGGCTGAAGAAGTGCACCGGGTCGGACAGGGTGTCGCGGCCGAGCCACTGCACCGTGCCGACGCCGCAGCCGCGCAGCCGCGCCGCGCAGTAGCCGGGCAGGTCGAACTGATGGTGTCCCGGACGGCGGCCCGGGGTGAAGAAGCGCTCGGCGTCGCTGCCCGCGGCCAGCACGCTGCCGCGCAGATCCTCGCCGACCTCGTAGGAGGCCGCCGCGATGCAGGGTCCGATCGCGGCGCGCAGCGCGTCCGGCTCGGCGCCGAGGGCGCGCATCGCCCGCACCGTCGCCTCCAGGACCCCGGCCGCGGCGCCGCGCCAGCCGGCATGCACCGCCGCGACGACGCCGCCGCGCGGGTCCGCCAGCAGCACCGGCGCGCAGTCCGCGGTGATGATCCCGAGTGCCAGGCCGGGCACCCGGGTCGCCATGGCGTCGGCGCGCGGTCCCTCGCCCGCCGCCCAGCCGTGCTGCACGGTGACGCAGTCGGTGCCGTGCAGCTGGGTGACGCCGAGCAGCGACCCCGGTGCCACGCCGACGGCGCGGGCGACGCGGGCGCGGTTCTCGCGCAGCAGCGCCGGGTCGTCGCCGGAGGAGACGCTGCAGTTCAGGCTCTCGAACGGGCCGGCGGAGACGCCGCCGAGCCGGGTGAAGAAGCCGTGCGGGATGCCGGCGAGCAGCGGGCTGGACAGCAGCGGCGGGGTCATGCGGGGCTATCCTCGAAACCGGCCTCGAAACCGGCCTCGAAACCGGGAGGCACGGCGAGCGAGGGGTGGCACAGCGCCATCGCCTTGAACAGCGTGCCCATGCGCGCCGGATCGGCCAGGCGATGCGCGGCCTGGACCAGGCCGCCGGCCTGCCCCGGCGGCTGTGCCTGGGCCAGCCGCTCGACGCGCGCGAACAGGCCGAGTGCGCCCAGGAAGCGGCCCTGCGGCACCGGCCCGTGCACCCGCGCGCCGCGCGCCGCCTCGCGCAGTGCCGGGAAGTCGACGTGGGCGGTGAGGTCGGCCTCGCCGGGTGCGGCGAGCGGATCGCACGGGGCGCCGTCGCGCAGCGCCTGCAGCGTGTCGCCGTGGCCGGCCTCGCCGGGGCCGTAGTCCAGCAGCAGGGCGGCACCGCCCTGGGCACGCAGCCGCTCGCCGAGCCAGCCGACGAACCCCAGTGCTGCGGCACAGCTCTCGATGCAGCCGCCGTCCGGCACCGCGCGGCGCCCGGCCGGCCCCGGCGGCGGCCCGGACTCGCGCCAGATCGAGCCGCCCTGCTCGACGTGATGCTCCAGCCACCCCGACGCCGTGCGCCGGAACTGGCGGATCGGCAGCGCGTCGAGGAACTCGTTGGCGAGCAGGATCAGCGGGCCGTCGGGCAGCGTCGCGACCTCGTCGTGCCAGGCGACGTCCCGTCCGGGCAGTGCCGCCTGCTGCACCCGGCGCAGCCGCGGCGAGGTCTCCAGCAGATGCAGCCGCAGGGCGGCGGAGAGGTCCGGCGCCACCCGCTCGATCAGGCGCAGCGCGTCGGCCATCAGGGTGCCGCGGCCCGGACCCGCCTCGGCCAGGATCACCGGATCCGGACGGCCCATCGACTGCCACACCACCGCGGCCCAGGCGCCCAGGATCTCGCCGAACGCCTGGCTGATCTCCGGCGAGGTGGTGAAGTCGGCGAACGGGTCGCGGCTCGCGTAGTAGGCCCGGTTGGCGCGCGCCATGAACCGGTCGAGGCGCTCCGGCCCGCTCACGACGGCCGCGCCGGCCGCATGCCTGCATGCAGCATCAGCCCGAGCCCGGCGATCAGCATCGGCAGCGACAGCAGCTGCCCCATGGTGACGCCGAAGGCGAGGAAGCCGAGGAAGGCGTCCGGCTGCCGGAACAGCTCGCCGATGCCGCGCGCCACCGCGTAGCCGGCCAGGAACAGGCCCGAGAGCAGGCCGGGACGCGCGCGGATGCGCGGGTTGCGCGCCGCCAGGATCATCACGCAGAACAGCACCAGCCCCTCGAGCAGCGCCTGGTACAGCTCCGACGGGTGCCGCGGCAGCGGGTCCACCTCGGGGAAGATCATCGCCCAGGGCAGCGACGGCGGCGCCGGCCGGCCCCACAGCTCGCCGTTGATGAAGTTGGCGATCCGGCCGAGCCCCAGCCCGATCGGCACCACGGTGCAGACGCGGTCGGCGAACAGCAGCATCGGCAGCCGGCGCTTGAGCGAGAACAGCACTAGGGCCAGGATCACGCCGAGCGCGCCGCCGTGGAAGCTCATGCCGCCGTGCCAGACCTGCAGGATCGAGGCCGGATGGGCGAGGTAGGCGCCGGGCTGGTAGAACGCGATGTAGCCGAGCCGGCCGCCGAGCACGACGCCGAGCGTGGCCCAGGTGAGGAAGTCG
>CAXTNB010000208.1:0-4855 GCA_964245385.1 uncultured Acetobacteraceae bacterium
GGACGGAGGCGATGAACAGGCAGCCGACCAGCGGCAGCCAGGTCAGCAGCGAGACGCCGCCGGCCACCAGCGCCCGCGCCAGGCTGGAGCCGAGGCCGGACGCGCCGACCGAGAGCGGCAGCTCGAGCGCCGCCTCGGCGATCCCGTCGAGATGCCGCGCCGCCACCGCATCGACGATGGCCGCGGCGGCGCCGTGCGCCGCGGCGTCGGCGAGCGCCCGGCTGACGGAGGCACCCCCGGCCTCGACCACGTCGAGCGGCACCAGCGCCACCGGATGGGCGCTCTGTCGCCCCAGCACGCGAACCAGGTTGGAGTCGCGCATCGGGTTGAGCGGGTGGTCGCGCAGCGGGCTGTCCTGCAGCAGCGTGTCGCCGACGAACAGGTGGCCCTGGTAGACGGAGCGGCCGTTCTCGGGGAAGGCCGGGTTCACCGGCACGATGCCGCCGCCGGCGCGAAGCGCCTCCAGCACCGGGCCGATATTGCCGGCATCCGTGGAGTCGAAGGTCGAGCAGATCTTGAACAGGATGTGGTCGGCCCCGCGGCCGCGCAGCCAATGCTCGGCCTCCAGCGACAGCGCGACCGCCTGCTCGGCCGGGATCGAGCGGCTCTTCAGCGAGACCACGACCGCGTCCGCCTGCGGCAGCTCGAGCGTCTCGCCGGGCACCCCGATCACCTGCACCGTGCGCAGCCCGTTCAGCGACAGCATGCTGGCGAGGTCGGAGGCGCCGGTATAGTCGTCGGCGATGCAGCCGAGCACGATCCGGCTGTCCCCGCCGGCGCTCACGCGTCTGCTCCGGGCCTGCGCGCCGCGAACGGCCTGAACCAGTCGAGCCCCTGCACCGTGCCGGCGCGCGGCCGGTACTCGCAGCCGACGAAGCCCCGGTAGCCGAGGCGGTCGAGCTCGGCGAACAGGTACGGCCAGTTCAGCTCCTCGCCGTCGGGCTCCGCGCGCGACGGCACGCTGGCGACCTGGACGTGGCCGATGCGCGGCAGCATGCGCCGCAGCGCCATGGTCACGTCGCCGTGGATGATCTGGCGGTGGTAGAGATCGAACTGCAGCTTCAGGTTCGGCATCCCGAGCTCCGCGATCAGCCGGTCGGCGGCATCGAAGTCATCGAGGAAATAGCCCGGCATGTCGCGGCCGTTGATCGGCTCCAGCACCAGGTCGAGCCCGTGCTCCGCCAGCCGTCCGGCGGCGAACCGCACGGCCTCGCGATAGGCGGCGGCGGCCTGTAGGTCGCGCGGCGGGGCGAGGCCGGCCATCAGGTGCAGCCGCCCGACGCCGGTGGCGGCGGCGTACTCCAGCGCCCGCGCGACCCCGTCGCGCAGCTCGTCGGCGCGTCCGGGCAGGGCCGCGAGACCGCGCTCGCCGGCAGACCAGTCGCCGGGCGGCATGTTGAACAGCGCGACGGCAAGGCCGTTGCGCCGCACGCGCTCGGCCACCGCTTCCGGCGGCGCCTCGTAGGGGAACAGGAACTCGACGGCGTCGAACCCGGCATCCGCCGCGGCGTCGAAGCGGTCCAGGAACGGATGCTCGTTGAACATCATGGTGAGGTTGGCGGCGAAGTGCGGCATCTGGTTCGTCCTGCGATGGGAGGCCAGGGCGCTGCCCCCGACCCCGATCAGGGGTCGGTCTTCGGCAGCGTCAGGCCGGCGACCTGGGCATACAGGCGCGCGACCGAGGCGTCGTCGTCCCGGCCCATGCCGGCGGCGGCGGTCATCAGGTACATCTGCAGCGCCGCGCCCGCGATCGGCACCGGGAACTGTGCCTCGCGCGCCATGTCCAGCACGATGCCCAGATCCTTGGTGAAGATGTTGATCGCACTCTTCGGTGCGTAGTCGCCTTCCAGCACGTGCGGGATACGGTTCTCGAACATCCACGAGTTGCCCGCGGACTTCGTGATCACCTCGTAGACGCGGGCGAGATCCAGGCCCTGCTTCTGCGCGAACGCGATCGCCTCGCAGGCGGCGGCGATGTGCACGCCGGCCAGCAGCTGGTTGACGATCTTGAAGGCGGCACCCAGGCCGGCCGCGTCGCCGAGCTCGTACAGCGTGCCGGTCATCGCGTCCAGCGCCGGGCGGGCGCGCGCGAAGGCGGCGGCACGACCGGAGGCGAGCATCGTCAGGCTGCCGTCGGCGGCACGCGCCGCGCCGCCGCTCATCGGCGCGTCGAGGTAGAGCCGCCCGGCGGCTTCCAGCCGTGCCGCCAGCCCGCGCGCCACGTCGGGCGCCATGGTCGCCGAGGAGATGAACACGGCCCCCTCCGGCATGGTCGCGGCACAGCCCTGCGGGCCGAACAGCACCGCCTCGGTCTGCGCGCCGTTGACCACGACCGCGACCACCGCCTCCGCGCCCGCCGCCGCGTCCGCCGGCGTGGCGGCGACGCGGCCGCCGCACTCCGCCAGACGTTCGGCGGCGGCGCCCGACACGTCGTAGCCCGCGACCTCGAAGCCCGCGCGCAGCAGCGACTGCGCCATGCCGAGACCCATCGAGCCGAGCCCGATCACCGCCGCGCGTCGCCCGCGCGACGAAGCCTCGTCAAGCTGCGGCTGCGTCATGCTGCTCTCCTCCGTGGGCTAGGTCCGGCCCGGCGATCGTGCCATGGATCGGTCATGTGGGGTTCCGGGAGCAGCTCGCGATGAATGAGACCAGGTTGCGTGACCAGATCTGCATGTTCTCGCGCTCGCTGTTCGAGCGCGGCCTGACCGCCGGCTCCTCGGGCAATGTCAGCCTGCGTCTGGAGGATGGCGGCTGGCTGATGACGCCGACCAACGCCTCGCTCGGCTTCCTCGAGCCGGCGCGGCTGTCGCGGCTGGACCCGCAGGGACGCCTGCTGTCCGGCGACGCGCCCAGCAAGGAGATCCCGCTGCACCAGGCGCTCTACGACACCCGGCAGGCGGGGGCCGTGGTGCACCTGCACTCGGTGCACTCGGTGGCGGTCTCGATGCTGCCCGAGATCGATCCCGCCGACGTGCTGCCGCCGCTCACCGCCTACTACGTGATGCGGGTCGGGAGCACCGCTCTCGTGCCGTACTACCGGCCGGGCGATCCCGCCGTCGGGGCCGCGATACGCGGCCTCGCCGGGCGCTACGCCGCGGTGCTGCTGGCAAACCACGGCCCCGTCGTCGCCGGCGCCACCCTGGAGGCCGCGATCTACGCCACCGAGGAGCTGGAGGAGACGGCGCGGCTCTACCTGATGCTGCGCGGGCTCGACCCGCGCGCGCTGACGCGGGCGCAGGTCGACGACCTGGTCGCCCGCTTCAAGCTGGAACCGCCGAGGCATGATGGCGCGGCCGTTCGTGACCAGGATCGGTGAGGCGTCTCAGCGCGCCGGCACGTACTGGCGCCAGTCGTGCTTCTCCTTGAAGCCGAGCATCTCGCGCACCTTGCGGTTCGACAGCAGCCCCTCGCGCTCGCCGAGCGTGCCGCGCACCGGCACGTCAGGGTAGTAGCGGCGCAGCAGCTCCGCCGTCGGCAGGTCCGACGAGGTGGAGTCGTTGGCGGCGTTGAACACCTGGAAGCCGAGCCCGTCGGTCTCGATGCCGAGGCGCACGATCTCGCCGAGGTCGCGGGCGTCGATGTAGCTCCAGGCGATCTTCTTGCGGAAATCCGGCTTGGCGAACCAGCCGGGGAACAGCTCGTACTCGCTCGGCTCGACGACGTTGCCGATGCGCAGCGCGTAGATGTCCGCACCGCTGCGCAGCTGGAAGCCGCGCGCGGTGCGCTCGTTGCAGATCTTGGAGATCGCGTAGCTGTCCATCGGGTCGACCGGATACTCCTCGTCGAGCGGGAAATACTCCGGCTCGCGCGGCGTGTTGGCGAACACGATGCCGTAGGTGGTCTCGCTCGAGGCGATGATCACCTTCGGGATGCCGAGCTTGGTCGCGGCGTCGAGCACGTTGTACGTGCCCATCACGTTGATGCGGTAGACCTCGTTGTCCGGCACGATCATGACGCGCGGGATGGCGGCGAAATGCACCACCGCATCGATCTTCGGCGGACGCAGGTCGGCATCGAACTCGTGCAGCCCGGTATAGGACGAGAAGGCGTTGAACAGCTGGCCGGCATCGGTGATGTCGGTGATCAGCGTGCGCACCTTGGGGTGATCGAGCGGCTTGGTGTCGATGTTGAGCACGTGGTAGCCCTGATCGACCAGGTACTGCACGACATGACGTCCGGCCTTGCCGCTGCCGCCCGTGAACAGGATCTGCTTCATGCGTTTGGCTTCCTCAGAAGTGGTAGTTGTCGATGTTGTTCTTGTCGAACACCAGCGGCTGGCTGAACACGATCACGCGGTCCTTGGCGGTGAAGCTGCCCAGCTCGCCGGCGGTGAAGCTGCCGTTCGGCTGGATCGCGTTGTTCGCCGCCAGGCGCGCCACGTACATCACCAGCATGCCCTCCTTGACCTCGTCCCAGAGCGGGCTCTCGCGGATGATGCCGGACTTCACGTACTGGCGGATCGAATCCGGATCGCTGCAGCCGGTGACGAACACCTTGCCGGTCATGCCGAGCTTCTCGACCGCGGCCGCCGCACCCACCTCCGCCGCACCGTCCGGCGCGATGATCCCCTTCACGCCCGGGTTGGCCTGCAGGATGTTCAGCCCGGCGGTCAGCGACTGTGACGGGCTGGACTGGCCGTACTGGGTGGTGACGATCTTCATCTTGGGATAGGCGCTGGTCATGTAGGCCGTCAGCGCGTGGATCCACTCGTTCTGGATCGTGGCGTCCGGCGTCGAGGACAGGATCGCGACCTGCGCGTCGGGGCCGGTATACTTGGCGACGGCGTCGCCGCGCGCCTTGCCGTGCGCCGGCGAGTTGGTGTTCTGGATGAAGATGTCGGGCGCGTCAGGGGCGA
>CAXTNB010000208.1:4865-5404 GCA_964245385.1 uncultured Acetobacteraceae bacterium
GGCCGGTATAGAGGAAGTCGATGTTCAGCGCCTTGGCCGCGGTCTGCGCGCCCTGCTCGTTGGCCTTGAACACCGACAGCCCGACGAGCTTGGGCACCATCGCCACCTTGATCGCCTTGGCCGTGTCGACGTCGGCGGCTCGTGCCGGCGCGAGGCCGAGCAGCAACGTGGCGGCGGCGAGCCCGGCGCGCGTCGCGTGATTCAAGCTGGTCATGTTCCGATCCCTTCAGTTCGTGGTTGCGGCCGCGTCGTTCCCGCGAAGACGCAGCCGGCGCAGCAGTGGCGTGAGTCCGCCGCCGCCGAGCATGTTCTTGATGGCGATGGCCGTGAGCAGGATGGCGCCGGTCAGCATCGTGGTCAGCATGTCGGAGAAGCCCGCGATCAGCATGCCCTGGCGCAGGAAGCCGAGCACCAGGACCGCGATCACCACGCCGGTGATGCTGCCCTCGCCGCCGAAGATGCTGACGCCGCCGAGCACGACGATGGTGATGGTGGTGAGCAGCAGCACGTCGCCCATGTCGGCGCGCACCGCGCTGTAG
>CAXTNB010000209.1:0-5391 GCA_964245385.1 uncultured Acetobacteraceae bacterium
GTCGTTCGACGGCAGCGGGCGCGCGCTGCTCGTGCACGATTGCGCCGGCACACGCGGCACCAGCGGCGCGCCGCTGCTGTGGCGCGATCCGGCCGGCTCCTGGCGCGTCGTGGGGGTGCAGATCGAGGCCCGGGTCGGTGCGGTGGGAGGCCTCGCGGTCCCGGTCATTGCGCCCTCGGGCGTCGCTACTCCGTCGGATAGCTCTTCGGGTAGATGACCTGGTCCGCCGGTCCGGGAGCGTGCGGCGCGCCCTTGCGGCCGCAGCCGTCGAGCGGCAGCAGCAGTGTCGCCAGCGCGAGCAGCAGCAGCGCCCGCCTCATCGGTCCGGCTCCCCGAGGCGCTCGAGCCAGTGCTCCGCCGCCCGGCGCACGCCGAGCGGCGCGGTGCCCCCCTCGCTGGTGCGCGAGGCGAGGGACGCCTCGACGTCCAGCACGCTGAACACGTCCTCGGTGATGCCGGGCTCCTCCTGCTGCATCTCGGCCAGGCTCAGCCCGGCCAGCGCCACCCCGGCCGCCTCGGCGCGTCCGACCAGGCGGCCGGTGACGTGGTGGGCGCTGCGGAACGGCAGCCGCAGCACGCGCACCAGCCAGTCGGCGAGGTCGGTGGCGGTGGAGAAGCCGGAGCCGGCGACGGCGCGCATGCGCGCGGTGTCGGCGGCGAGGTCGCGGATCATGCCGTCGCAGGCGGCGAGGCTCAGGCTGGCGGCCTCGGTGGCCTGGAACACCGGCTCCTTGTCCTCCTGCATGTCCTTGGCGTAGGCGAGCGGCAGGCCCTTCATCACGGTCAGCAGCCCGACCAGGGCGCCGGTGATGCGCCCGGTCTTGGCGCGCGCCAGCTCGGCGGCGTCGGGGTTGCGCTTCTGCGGCATGATCGAGGAGCCGGTGGTGAAGGCGTCGGACAGGCGGATGAAGCCGAACGGTGCCGAGCACCAGGTGACGATCTCCTCGGCCAGGCGCGACAGGTGCACCGCCAGGATCGAGAGGGCCGCGAGGTACTCGAGCGCGAAGTCGCGGTCCGAGACCGCGTCCAGCGAGTTCGCGCAAGGGCCGTCGAAGCCGAGTGCCGCCGCGGTCATCCGCCGGTCGATCGGGAACGAGGTGCCGGCGAGCGCCGCGGCGCCGAGCGGGCACTGGTTCAGCCGGCGGCGCCCGTCGGCGAGCCGGCCGCGGTCGCGCGCCAGCATCTCGACGTAGGCCAGCAGGTGGTGGCCGAACGTGACCGGCTGCGCGGTCTGCAGGTGGGTGAAGCCCGGCATCGGGTCGGCGGCGTGCTCGAGCGCGCGGCCGGCGAGGCTGCGCATCAGGGCCGCGGCCTGGGCGTCGAGGCCGTCGATGGCGTCGCGCACCCAGAGCCGGAAGTCGGTCGCGACCTGGTCGTTGCGGCTGCGCGCGGTGTGCAGCCTGCGCCCGGCATCGCCGATGCGTTCGGACAGCCGCGCCTCGATGTTCATGTGGATGTCCTCGAGGGCCGGATCGAAGGTGAAGCGGCCGGCCTCGATCTCCTCGGCGATCTGCTCGAGCCCGGCGCGTATCGCCCGGGCGTCCTCGTCGGTGATGACGCCGACGTGGGCCAGCATCGCGGCATGGGCGAGCGAGCCGCGTATGTCCTGGCGCCACAGCGCTCGGTCGAAGCCGATCGAGGCGTTGATCTCCCGCATGATCGCCGCCGGTCCGCCGGCGAACCGGCCGCCCCACTGCGCGTTGGCGTGGCCCTGGCCGGGGTCGGCTGCCGCGGGCTGTCCGCGGACGGGATCCTCTTCCAAAGACATCGCCATGCCCCACATGCACCAGATCACGCGCCGCAGCCTGCTGGCAGCGGCCGGGACCCTACTGGCCGCAGCAGTCGCAGGCAAATACCTGTGGCCGAGCCCTCACGAGGCGGTCGACCAGTCGCAGGCGCCGGCCGGTCCCGAGCCGCAGACGCTGGCGGCGCTGCGCGCCCGACCGCCGGCGGCGCTGCCGGCGCTGCACTTCACCACCGCCGACGGCCGGGTCCGCTCGCTGGCCGATTATGCCGGCCAGGGGGTGGTGCTGAACTTCTGGGCGACCTGGTGTGTGCCCTGCGTCTCGGAGATGCCGTCGCTGGACGCGCTGTCGCGCGCGCTGTCGGGGCAGCGCATCGTCGTGCTGCCGGTCTCGCTGGATCGCGCAGGCGCCGGCGCGGTGGCGCCGTTCTACGCCGGGCACGGCATACGCAGCCTGCCGGTGCTGCTGGATGCCCACGCCGACACGATGACGGCGCTGCGTCTGGACGGCATCCCGACGACCCTGGTGATCGACCGCGCCGGACGCGAGGTCTCCCGGGTGCAGGGTCCGGTGCGTTGGGACGAGGCGGACGCGCCGAAGCTGCTCGGTCAGCTGATCGGATAGCGGCCCGTCTCAGGCCTCCTGCTGGTAGGTGATCACCTCGAAGCCGGCCAGCCAGGCGCTGCCGAACGCCGTCGAGATGGCGACGTCGGTGGCGTCGCGTCCGCGCGCCATCAGCAGCCGGCCGATCCGGCGCTTGTTGTGTCGCGCATCGAAGGTATGCCAGGCGCCGCCGAGATAGACGTCGAACCAGGCGGAGAAATCCATCGGGTCGTCCGAGGGCGGCACGCCGATGTCGCCCAGGTAGCCGGTGCAGTAGCGGGCCGGGATGTTCATGCAGCGGCACAGCGCGACCGCGAGGTGGGCGAAGTCGCGGCAGACCCCCTGGCGCTCCATGAAGGCCTCGTGGGCGGTGCGCGTGGCGCGGGCGAACTCGTAGCCGAAGGTGATGCGGTCGTGGACGTATTCGACGATCGCCTGCACCCGTCCCCAGCCGGGCTGGATGTGCCCGAACAGCGACCAGGCGGTATCCGAGAGCCGGTCGGTCTCGCAGTAGCGGCTGCCGAGCAGGTACACCAGCACCTCCGGCGGCAGCTCTTCCACCGGGGTCTGCGACGCGTGCGGCACCACCGGATCGGGCTCCCCGGAGTCCGCGATGGTGAACTGGTTGGTGACGCGCAGCAGCCCGGGCGGTGCCACGACGCGCGTGCAGACATTGCCGAAGCCGTCGGTGTAGTCGGCGGCGGCGACCGGCGGATCGAACAGCATCTGCTGCGGCGTTCGCAGGTCGTCGAGACGGCTCGGATGCAGGTTGAGCATCAGCAGCAGCGGCGTCGGAGCGGGGGAGTTGAAGGCGATGTCGTATCCGGCGCGTATCAGCATCTGGTCTCTCTTTCCGGTATCGCGTCCCGGCTGCGTGGCTTCAGTTTCCCGCGGCGGCGGAACGATGCGGCTCGGCCCGGCCCGCGGCGGCCGCCGAGCGCTCCCGGCCGCGCAGCCGCACGATCTCCGCTTGGCCGCTCTCCGCCGCCTCGTCGGTGCCGACATGCACCGAGACCGTCATGCTGAGGCTGTCGGCCGGAAAGCCGGTCCAGGTGCCGGCGAGCGGGACCGCCTGCAGCGGGTCGCGCACCGAGGCCACCCGGATCAGGTCGCGCGAGCCGACGATGCCGTTGGTGGGATCGAAGTCGATCCAGCCGGCGCCGGGGATGAACACCTCGACCCAGGCATGGGTGGCGCCGCCGCCCTGGTTCACCCGGCCCTCCACCGAGGGCGAGTGGATGTAGCCGGTGACGAAGCGCGCCGCCATGCCCAGCGCGCGCACCGCCTCCATCATCAGCACGGCATAGTCCCGGCAGGTGCCGGCGCGCAGCGCCAGGGTGCGCGCGGGCTCCTGCACGCCCTCCTCGTAGCGGGCGCAGTAGGTGAAGCCGCGCCGGATCTCGTCGGTCATCGCGGCCAGCAGCTCGAAGGTGGGCGTGCTGGAGCCGCCCGACAGCAGGCTGCGCGCCCAGCTATCCACCTTGTGCTCCGGGTCCGGATAATGCCGCTGCATCACCCGGCCCAGATCCTCCATGTCGTCGAGGTCGTAGGTGAACGGCCAGGTGCGTGCGTAGGGCGCCAGCTGCGCGTTGTCCGGCGAGGTCGGGGTGTGGTCGACGACCAGGCGGTTCTCCACCCGCAACTCGCGCGCGCGCTGGCTGAAGCGTGCCAGCGTCACCAGGTTGCCGAACGCGTCGGCGATCGAGCGCAGCATGACCGGTGCCGGCTCGATCTCGAGGCTCCACGACACCAGGCGCTGATCCGCCGAGTCGCGCGGCCGGAACATCATCCGATGCTCGCCGAATCCGACCGGGCGACGATATCGGTAGGTCGTGACGTGCTGGACCGAGAGAACCGGCATACAGTCCCTTCCGCGATGCGGCATATCCAGTTGTGACGAGGAATAAGATCACGGTGCAGGATGACGTCCAAAACAAATCGACCGCGCCCGCGGCGACCCTGCGAGATCTGCCCACGGTGAACGCGGCGTTGCTGGGCGCGGACGACCCCCACCCGGTCACGATCCTGCGTGCCGAGTCGCGGTCGCCGTTCGTCCTCGTGCTCGATCATGCCGGTCGCGAGATCCCGGCCCGGCTCGGCGATCTCGGCCTGCCGGAGACCGAACGGCTGCGGCACATCGCCTGGGATATCGGCGTCGCCGGCACCGGCGCCGGCCTGAGCCGCCTGCTGGAGGCGGCGACGGTGGCGCAGCGCTACTCGCGGCTGGTGATCGACTGCAACCGCCGGCCCGGGCACCCGACCTCGATCGCCCCGCACAGCGACTGCACCCACGTGCCGGGCAACCAGGGGCTGGTTTTTTTTTTTATTGATTCTGGGTTGAGCGAGATCTTCACCCCCTACCACGACGGCATCGCAGGCCTGCTGGATGCGCGCCGGGCCGCCGGCCTGCAGACGGTGCTGGTGGCGCTGCACAGCTTCACGCCGCGCCTGCGCCGTGCCGACCGCCCGAGCGCCGTGCCGCCCGTCGCGGCGGGGTCCGGCGACCGGCCCTGGCACGCCGGCGTACTGCACCACCACGACCCGCGCTTCGCGGTGCTGCTGCGCGACCTGCTGCGGCAGGAGGGCGACCTCGTGGTGGGCGACAACGAGCCGTACGCGCTGTCCGACCTCGACGACTACACCGTGCCGGTGCACGGCGAGCAGCGCGGGCTGCCCCACGTCGAGATCGAGATCCGCCAGGACCTGATCGCCGACCGCGCCGGGGAGTCGCACTGGGCGGCGAGGCTGGGGCGGCTGCTGCCGCAGGCGTGGCTGCGCTACCGCGAGGCCTATCCTTGCCCCTGAGCGGGCGCGCCCGGCTCGCCGGCGTGATCGGCTGGCCGGTGACGCACTCCCTGTCGCCGCTGCTGCACAATCACTGGCTCGCCCGCTACGACATCGACGGCGCCTACGTGCCGCTCGCCGTGCCGCCGGGATCGCTGCAGACCGCGCTGCGCGGATTGCAGGCATCGGGTTTCGCCGGCGTCAACGTCACCGTGCCGCACAAGCAGGCGGCGGCGGCGCTGTGCGACGAACTCGACGC
>CAXTNB010000210.1:0-3282 GCA_964245385.1 uncultured Acetobacteraceae bacterium
GCCTACGGTACGCACCGGCAGCAGCACCGCGAAGGCCTGCCAGATCGCGTCGTAGAGGCCGGCGGCGCGGATCTCCTCGAGGAAGATGCTGTCGACGCGACGCAGCAGCGCCAGTCCGTCGCGAGACAGCGCGCCGGGGATGCGTATCGCCAGCCCCGGTCCCGGGAACGGGTGCCGTCCGACGATGCCGTCCGGAATGCCGAGCTCGCGGCCGAGCACGCGCACCTCGTCCTTGAACAGCTCGCGCAGCGGCTCGACCAGCTTCATGTGCATGCGCTCGGGCAGGCCGCCCACGTTGTGGTGCGACTTGATCGTCACCGACGGGCCGCCGGTGAAGCTGACGCTCTCGATCACGTCCGGATACAGGGTGCCCTGGGCGAGGAAGTCGGCACCGCCCAGCTTGCGCGCCTCCTCGTCGAACACGTCGATGAACAGCCTGCCGATGGTCTTGCGCTTGGTCTCGGGGTCGCTGACCCCTTCCAGCGCGGACAGGAACAGCTCGCTCGCGTCGCGATGCACCAGCTTGATGTTGAAGCGGTCGCGGAAGGTGCGCACCACCTCCTCGCCCTCGCCCGCGCGCAGCATGCCGTGATCGACGAAGATGCAGGTGAGCTGCTCGCCGACCGCGGCGTGGATCAGCACCGCCGCGACCGAGGAGTCCACGCCGCCGGAGAGGCCGCAGATCACCCGCGACGTGCCCACCTGCTCGCGGATGCGCGCGATCTCCATGTCGCGGAACCCGGCCATGGTCCAGGTGCCGCGGCAGCCGGCGACCTCGTGGGTGAAGTTGCGCAGCAGCGCCGCACCGTGCGGCGTGTGCACCACCTCCGGGTGGAACATCAGCCCGTACAGCCGGCGCCCCTCGTCGGCGATGATGGCGTAGGGCGCGCCCTCGCTGACCGCGACCGCCCGGAACCCCGGCGGCAGGCGGCTGACCCGGTCGCCGTGGCTCATCCAGACCTGCTCGCGGCCGCCGCGCTGCCAGGTGCCGCGCAGCAGGGCGCTGTCCTCGAGGATGTCGACGTGCGCCCGCCCGAACTCGCGATGCTCCGAGGACAGCACCTCGCCGCCGAGCTGGGCGCACATCACCATCTGTCCGTAGCAGATGCCGAGCACCGGCACGCCGAGCGCGAACAGCCCGTCCGGCGCGCGCGGCGAGCCCGCCTCCGGCACGCTGGAGGGGCCGCCGGAGAGGATGATGCCGCGCGGCGCGAACGCCCGTATCCGCTGGATCGTCGCCGCGTACGGCCAGATCTCGCAGTAGACGCCGCTCTCTCGCACCCGCCGGGCGATCAGCTGGGTGACCTGGCTGCCGAAATCCAGGATCAGGACGCGATCGTCGTGCAGTGTTTCTTCCAGCGGGTTCATCTCGGTTGCCTTCGACGGGTCGTGCGCGGGAGCGGGCCTGCCGGCTTGCAGCACGGAAGCGCGGCGGCACGCAAGCAACGCCTGCGACTGGCAGCCGTACAAGCAGCAGCCTAAGCTCCGATGCGCCCTCGAGCAGCACCGGATCCCGCCATGCGCCTGCCCCTCCTCGTCAGCATCGCGGTCTCGGGCCTGGGCGCGACCACGGCGGCGGTCGCGGCACCCGACCTCATCGGCCGCTGGACCGGCAGCCTGCACACGCTGCAGGGGGTCTGTCCGGAGCAGCGCAGCTCGACGCTGGTGGTCGACCGCAGGCATCTGAGCTTCGCGCCGGCGGACGGCGCGCTGGTGCTGCACGGCAGGCGCGGCACCGATCCCGCCCGGCTGCACGCCCAGCTCAGCCTGCCCGGGGTGGACCACAAGCCGGTGCCGATGGTGTTCGAGGGCCATCCCGACGGCGACGCGATCGTGGGCCTCTACGGCACCCCCACCTGCCGGGCGAAGATCCGGCTCACGCGTCCGGAAGATCGGCCGCTGCAGCGTGCGCTCGGCCGCTGAGCGGTCGCCCGAGGGGGTTGCACCGCCCGGTCATGTGGGTTAATGCCGCGCCCACGGCGGCACCCGTAGCTCAATTGGATAGAGCACCAGACTACGAATCTGGGGGTTGGAAGTTCGAGTCTTTCCGGGTGCGCCATTTCGGCATAAATCGTGAACGCGGAACTCCGCCGAACCTACGCCCGCCACGGCGATCAGGGTACGGAGGCGTTCGGTCTTCGATCCCGTGATCCGCACGTCCGTGCCGTTCGCCACCTCGATGCGTTGCGCCAACGCCCGCAGGTGGTCGCGGCGGTAGGTGCCGCCCTCGTTCCGCAGCTTGGCCCTCGCCGCGAGCGCGAAGGCGCGCAGCATCTCGGGCGTCACCACCGCGTCAGCCTTCTCCATCAACGCCGCCGCACGGTCCGCGTCCGCGTGAGCTTGGTCGCGTAGTGCCCTCAGTTCGGTTATGCGGCCGACCAGCACCGGCTCGGTCCCGTCGGCGCCCGCCTCGATCATCTGGTAGAGCCGGTTGAGCTCGGCTTCCGTCTCCGTCGCCCGCCGCCTCACTTCAGCGACGTGCTGCCGGCGGCTCTCGGCCGACTGAAAGCTCGCCTTCCTGAACGGCGAGACCGACCGGCGCACCGTCAGCCCCGACCGGGTGCAGGCGCCGGCGTCTCGCAACGTCGTCCAGGCGGGCTCCGTGATCCCGGCGGCGCTCCTCCCCGGATTGCGATCTGACGCGGAACGGTTGTCGCTCAGAGCGGCGACTCTCAGCGATCTAGAACCTTATCACTGGCCGCCCGCGCAGGCCGCCGGCAGCGATCGCTTGTTGCGCGGCCGCGACTTGACTGATCGGGTACTCGCCCGCGACGCGCAGATGGATATCGCCGACCTCGACCGCGTCGCGCAGCAGGTCGAGCCAATCGGTGCGCTCGAACGCCTCGTACACGAACACCGGCCGGATCGAGAGGTCGCGCTCGCCCGGCTCGTCGCTCCAGCCGCGCACCGGAATGTAGGCGCCGCCGTCCCGCACCGCTCCGAACGCCTTTCGTCCGAGCACCGCGGTGTCGAGCAGCGCGTCGACGCCGTCCGGAGCCATGCGGCGGATCGCGGCCGCGAAGTCTTCGCTGCGCATGACCACCTCGTCCGCGCCGTAGCCGCGCACCAGCGCCTCCTCCTCCGGCTTGGCGTCGGCGACCACCCTCAACCCGCGCCGCTTGGCGAGGGCGATCGTGTACTGCGCCAGCAGTCCCGCGCCGCCGCTGATCGCGAGCAGCCGTCCCTCGCCGAGCGCAGCGCGCTCCAGCACGAGCAGCGCGGTCAGTCCGTTCATCAACAGCGTGGAGGCCTGCGCCAGCGTGGCGTTGGCGGGGATCGGGC
>CAXTNB010000210.1:3292-5384 GCA_964245385.1 uncultured Acetobacteraceae bacterium
GCCGGCACGACGACGTGCCGCGCCTGCAGGCCCCCCTCCGGCCGCCGCGCGTTGGCGACCGCCATCACCTGCTGGCCGAGGGGCAGCCGCGATACGCCCGCGCCGATCGCCTCGACCACGCCCGCCGCTTCCAGGCCGGGAACGACCGGCCACCGCTCGACGCCGGGCGCGGGGTCGCGCAGCAGGAGGTCGGTCGGGTTCACCGCGGCGGCCGCCACCGCGATGCGGACCTCGCCGGCCTCGGGCGCGCGGACGGTGCGGTCCGCAACCGCGATGACGTCGTAGCCGCCCCGCCCCGCGTAGGTGACGGCGGCGCTGACGATCGGCCTGGGCATGGCTAAGGTGTCGGTCATCCGGCCATCTCCTCGTCGGCTTGGATCGTCTCCGCCCCCAAGGCGTCCAGCTCGGCGACGACACCGCCGTCGAGCGGCAGGGTCGCGGCGGTCATGTTCTCGCGCAGGTGTTCGGCGTCCGCCGTCCCCGGGATGAGCAGGATGTTCGGCCGGTGCGCGAGCAGCCACGCCAGCCCGAGCTGGGATGGACTGACCCCCAGGCGCGCCGAGATCTCGCCGACCTTCGGGTGGTCGGTGACGTTCGGCCAGCCGGGGAAACGCGCGCCGCCGAGCGGGAAGAACGGCGCCCACGCGATTCCATGCGCGGCGCACAGGTCTAGCATCGTCTCGTATCGGCGGCTCAGCAGGCTGTATGCGCTCTGGACGCAGACGATGCCGGCCGGGAGGGCGCGCTCCAGATTGCTGCGGCTGACCGCGCTCAACCCGATCGCGCCGATCTTGCCCTCGTCACGCATCGCGATCATCGCCGCCAGCTGGTCGTCGATGTCGACGATCTGGTCGCCCTCGGCCGTCAGCCCTGGCGGGATGTCGAGTCGGCGCAGGTTCACGACCGGAAGCTGATCCAGCCCGAGGCTGCGCAGGTTGTCCTCAACGCTCGCGCGCAGTTGCTCGGGGCGCTGGGCAGGCTTGATCGGCGGCGTCCTGCCTTGAGCCGGGTCGGCCCCCACCTTGGTTGCGACGACGAACGCTCGCCCGTCCGCCAGGACCTGCCGGATGACGTCGTTGGCGAAGCCGTCGCCGTAGAACTGTGCCGTGTCGACGTGATCGACGCCGAGATCAATCGCCCGTAGCAGCAGCGCCGCCGCATCCGCCGGCCGGTCCTTCAGCCGCTCCAGCTGCATCGCGCCGAAGCCGATCCGGGCGACGGCGTGCGCGCCAAGGCGGAAGGCGCCGCCCCGGTCAGCGGTGATTGCAGGACCGTGGGACACCGGCGTTTCTCCGTGATACGAACTCCAAGCGGAGGACCGTCCGCTTGCCACGGGCATAAACGGAGGTACTTCCGCTTGTCAACGCCGCCTCGTCCTCGCGCCGATGGGATCCGGAACCGCGAGCGGATCCTTGCCGAGGCGCAGCGGCTATTCGCGGCCGCGGAGACGAAGGTATCGCTGGAGGCGATCGCGCGAGCGGCGGGCGTGGGGATCGGCACGCTCTACCGGCATTTCTCGACCAAGGAGGCGCTGGTCGAGGCGGTATACCGAGCCGAGCTCGACGCGCTCGACGCCGAGGCCGACGACCTCCTGACGCGCTACTCCGCCGTGGAGGCGATGCGCCGCTGGATGGACGGCTATGCCCGGTTCGTGGTCGCCAAACACGCGATGCACGATGCGCTCCGCATCGCGCTCGCGCCGCGCTCGGTCGAGGGTTCGGAAATGCGGACCAGGGTCAACGCCACCATTGCCAAGTTCCTGGCCGAGGGCGCGCGCGACGGGAGCATCGGCAACGTCGCCCAGCCCGATGATATCACCGTGATCCTCGCGGGCTCGGTGTTCTCCGCCGCGGCGTCGGCCGATCGCGGCCAGATCGCCCGCGTGCTGGACCTGCTGGTGGCCGGACTGCGCCCGACGACCGATCAAGCGATGATCGCCGACAGGCGCTGAAGCCATATTGCCGGTCAACCATCGTTCGTGAGGGCCAACGCCCGACCGTACGACGTGAGACCACTATCTGTAGCCGCTCGACATCATCGACGGCCGTGCTCGCTTTCAAAGCCCGATCCTGCTCGGATTGGGTGATCGCAG
>CAXTNB010000211.1:0-1899 GCA_964245385.1 uncultured Acetobacteraceae bacterium
CCCTGAGCCCGACCTATCCGCGCGCCACTGCGCTTGCCGACGGCACGCTTCCGTCGCCGCAGGTTGACGGCAACTTCATCATCGGCCCGACCCACGAAGCTGCGCCGCAGACCATCAGGCACGGCGGGGTCCCGATCGGATCGACGCGCTCCTTCACGATGACCGCCGCCGACAGCCAGATCTTTCGTCCCGGCGTGATCCGGGACGACGCGAACGGTTGCCGCAACCAGGCCATCAACACCGCCTCCACCGCCCCCGGCGACCGCTCCGACCTGCTGGTCTCCGCGAGCCACGCGGGCATCTGGAGCCGCACCGTGGACGTCTACGTCCCCACTCAGTATCGTCCCGGCACCGCGGCACCCTTCATCGTCTTCGGCGACGGCGGTCCGGCGAGCTTCTTCAAGGAGAAGCTCCTGTTCGACGTCCTCGACAACCTCATCCATGAGCGGCGCCTGCCGCCGATGGTCGCGATCGGCATCGGTGCCGGCGGCCAGGATGCGCAAGGCAGCGAGCGCGGCCGCGAATACGATACCGTCTCCGGTGCCTACGCCGAATGGGTCGAGCGCGAGGTGCTGCCGCGCGTGGAACGGAACGCCCATGTCAGGCTGACCAAGGATCCGGACGGTCGCATGACGATGGGCTTCAGCTCGAGTGCCGCCGCCGCGTTCACGATGGCCTGGTTCCATCCGGAGCTCTACCACCGCGTCCTCGGCTACTCGCCGACGATGGTGAACCAGCAATGGCCGCATGACCCCGCACTTCCCGGAGGTGCCTGGGAGTACCACAGCGACTGGACCGGCCCGAAGCCGCCCGCGCTCGCCATCGACGGCAAGACCATCACGCCGGCGACGACGTCGGACGGTGTCCCGCTGATCGCCAACACGCCACGCAAGCCGATCCGCTTCTGGTTCGAGGCCGGCGACCGCGATCTGTTCTACTATGTCGCCGCCCTCGCGGACGGCATGCACGACTGGACCCTGGCCAACGAGCGCATGGCGCAGGCCCTCGCGGCCAAGGGCTATCACTACCAGTTCGTGTTCTCCCGCAACGCCAAGCACGTCGACGATCCGACCGAGGCGCAGACCCTGCCGGAAGCCCTGGAATGGGTCTGGAGGGGCTACCGGCCATCACGCGGGGGGCGGACGCGATCCGCGGCGCCCTGAGCCTCTACGCCCTGAGCGGGGCCGGGCGTCGATCGTGCTCGTCTTGAAGCTGGCCGCGATCGTCGCTCCGTAGGGCAGGTTTAGGGCAACCCTAGCCTGGCTTGGCGCTTCAGAGCGTCGCCTGGATGTCCGCGAGCCAGCCGCGCGCCTTCCTGATCTCGTCCCAGGGCGGGTTGCCGAGCGGGAAGTGGCCCGCGAGGATCATGCTGAGGATCCCGTTCAGGCCGGTCAGGCGCCGGCGCTTCTCGGTCGTATCGCGACCCGCGCGGGCGACCTCGTCGCGCACCGCGCTCACCTGGATCACCGCGTCGGAGAACGCATGGCCGTCGCGCTTCGGCGCCGCCGCGATCGCCTGGTCGAGTGCCGCGAGCGCCCGCGCGATGCGCTCATCCGGCACGCCGCTCTCCGCCCGGATGCGCCAGCCGTCCCGGCCGCAGGTTGCAGGTGATCGCCTTGGTGGTGTGGATGCTGACGTTGGGATCGCCGCTGATGGCGAAGAGCACGTTGGCGATGTCGCCGGTCGCGTAGCCCTCGTGCCCGAACAGCCAGGGCATGCCGATCTGGTGCACGGTGCGACCGCCGAGCCTGAAGGCCCGCATGCGCTCGGTCACCAGCGCCTTGACCTCGATCTCGCCGCGCATCGTCGACAGCACCGTCCAGTCCAGGCTCTTCAGACCATGCTCCGCGGCGAGCTCGGTCGAGATCTCGACGAAGCCCTCCGGCTGCAGCTCCGCCG
>CAXTNB010000211.1:1909-5383 GCA_964245385.1 uncultured Acetobacteraceae bacterium
CGCCGTGTGCGGCATCACCCGGGTCGGGATGCCGCCGCAATGCAGCTCGGTCAGCCGGTAGGTGGTGAAGATATACGGAAAGCGCGGATCCTCCGGCGGATGCATCTCGTTGCCCGGGCGCGTCCACAGCTTCGCCACCGGATTGTAGGACCGCGAGGGATACATCAGGTTCCGGACCGGGCTCTCGACCGGCTCGTAGTGCGCCGGCAGCGGTCCGTCCTGCAGCCCGGACGGCACGAACAGCATGCACTTGCCGTCCGCTTCCATGATGAAGGGATCAGCGCCGCCATGCGCGTCCATCCCGTGCGGACGCTTGCTCCAGTCGGGACGGTAGCTCGGCGGCTTCTCCTCCTGGAAGTCGGGCACGTCGTTGCCGGTCCAGCTCTGCTTGTCCGCGTCCCACCAGACCATCTTCTTGCGTTCCGACCAGGGCTTGCCCTCGGGATCGGCGGACGCACGGTTGTACAGCGTGCGCCGGTTGGACGGCCAGGAGAACGCCCAGCCGGCGTGGCTGTTGGGGCCGCCGGGAAGGTCCGGCTTGCGCGAGCGCGCGAGATTATGCTCGGCCGTCGGATGGATGCCGCAGTACATCCAGCCGCCGCAGGCGGTGGTGCCGTCGTCCTTCAGCTCCTTGTAGCTCGGGATCTGCTGCCGGTCGGCGACCGTGTAGCCGTTGATCTCGCGCAGCACCGCCGCCGGGTCCGGCTCCGCGCGTTCGCCGCGGACCGGATATTCCCAGGTCAGCGACTGCAAGCCGCGGTCGCGGGCTTCGGTGCTGTCGGCGTAGAGCTGCTTCAGCCGGCGTCCGAGATGGTAGATGAACCAGAGGTCGGAGCGGCTGTCGCCGGGCGCCTCGCACACCATGTCGTGCCACTGCACGAGCCGGCTGGTGTTGGTCACGGTGCCGTCCTTCTCGCCGGGCATCGCGGCGGGCAGGAAGAACATCTCGGTGCCGATCTGCTCCGGCGTCAGCTCGCCGCGCTGCACCGGCCGGCTGTTCTTCCAGAAATTCGCAGTCTCGGTGAGGGCGAAGTCGCGGACGACCATCCACTTCAGCTTCGACAGGCCGCGCACCACCATGTCGGAATTGACCGCACCGACGACCGGATTCTGGCCGAGGATGAACTGGCCCCTCACCATTCCGTCCACCATCGCGAGCGTCGTGGGCTCGTAGGAGAGGTCTCCGGTCAGCTTGGGGATGTACTGGTAGCCGTACTCGTTCGCCGGCGTCGCCGCCTCGCCGTACCAGGCCTTCAGCAGGCTGACCATGTATTTCGGCAGGTTCGCCCACCAGCCGGTGGCGGGCGTCTCGGTCTGCAGGTACTGCTCCAGCGTGCCGTGGCGGTGGAACACGTTGGGCTGCGGCAGGTAGGTGGGCAGCATGTTGTACAGCGTCGGGATGTCGGTCGAGCCCTGTATGCTCACGTGGCCGCGCAGCGCCATGATGCCGCCGCCCGGACGCCCGACATTGCCGAGCAGGCCCTGGACGATGGTGGCGGCGCGGATGATCTGCACGCCCACCGAATGATGCGTCCAGCCGACCGCGTAGCAGAACGCGCCGGTGCGATCGCGGCCCGAGTTCCGCGCCAGCGCGTCGGCGACGCGGAGGAACGTCGCCGCCGGGCAGCCGGTGATCTGCTCGACCATCTCGGGCGTGTAGCGCGCGTAGTGCCGCTTGAGGATCTGGTAGACGCAACGCGGGTGCTGCAGCGTCATGTCGACCGGCGGACGACCCTCGGTCATCGACTCCGTGGCGTCGTCCTGGCTCTGCTCGGGCTCGTGCACGCGGTGCTCGGCGACCGAGGACGCAACGACCTTGCCCTTGTACTGCCAGGTGTCCTGCGTGTATGAGCCGGTCGCCTCGTCGAAGCCGGAGAACACGCCGTCATTCTCGTCGGGGCCGAGATAGCCGTCCTCGATGATGTGGGCGATGTTGGTGTAGTTCAGCGCGTAGTCCCGGAACCAGAGATCATGCTCCAGGATGTGGTGGATGATCCCGCCGAGGAAGGCGATGTCGCTGCCGGCGCGGATCGGCGCGTGGATGTCGGCCAGCGCCGAGGTGCGGGTGAAACGCGGATCGACGTGGATGAGGGTGGCGCCACGACGCTGCGCCTCCACGACGAAGCGGAAGGCGATCGGATGGTTCTCCGCCATGTTGGAGCCCATCACGACGATGCAGTCGGAGCTTTCCAGGTCCCACAGGGACATGGTGGCGGCGCCGCGTCCGAAGGAGGTGCCCAGACTGGGCACCGATGAGGAGTGTCAAATTCGGGCCTGGTTCTCGATGCTGACCATGCCGAGGCCGCCGTTGAACAACTTCTTGATGAGGTAGTTTTCCTCGTTGTCCATCGTGGCGCCGCCGAGCGAGCCCAGGCCCAGCGTGTGGTTGATCACGCGGCCGTCCGGCAGCGTCTCGGCGAAGGTGTCGTCGCGCGTCTCCTTGGTGAGCTGCGCGATGCGCTCCATCGCCCAATCGAGCGGCTTGCGCTCCCACGCGTCGGAGTACGGCGCGCGATACATCACGTTGGAGATCCGCTCCGGCGACAGCAGCATGCCGAGCGTGCCGGCGCCCTTGGGACAGAGCGTGCCCTGGTTCACCGGGCTGCGCGGGTCGCCCTCGATGTGGATCGGCTTGCCGTTCTTGGCATAGATCAGCTGGCCGCAGCCGACGGCGCAGAACGGACAGACGCTGGTGCCGACCCGGTCGGCCTGCTCGAGCCGCGGACGCAGCACGTCGGAGGCGTGGCTGCGCGAGGCATCGGACATCAGCTTCTTGCCGGCGAGCTGGCGCGGGAGGCTCCAGTCGCGCAGGAACTCGCGGGCGCGTGCGCCGACACCCTGACGAAGCTTCCTCATCGGCGGTCTCCCGTTCCCGACCCGCTGCCGACACATGCCGCAGGGTGACGCCCCGGGTGACGCCCCGCCGTGCAGGCCGATCTCGCAAGCTCCTGGTCATGCACGGCTGCGGCGGTTTGCGCAATCGCGCGCGCTATCACATGCTCGATGGGCACGCGACGGCCGGGCGCCCCGGCCGGGGGTGCCAGGAGTGCTGCGGGCGATGCCAACGATGACGGGGACGGTCACCATCGTGCAGGAGAGCCGCTTCCAGTTGACCGACGAGGGCGGCGTCTCGCACCTGTTCATGCTCGGCCACGGCTCGATGGCCGAACCCTCGCAGCTGCAGCCGCTGCAGCAGACACAGGCACGTGTCCGGGTCAGCTATATCCAGCCGAGAAACATCATCGGTATGGTCGCGAAGTCCGTCGAGGTCGCGGACGCGTCCGGCCATTGAGGAACCTGCGACCTTGGACATGCACGCCCGCCTGCAGGAGTACACCCAGTCCAGCCTGGACCGGGTGATGCGCGAGGATTCCGAGCTGACGGCCGGCGTGCTGATCGAGCCCGGCAAGTCCTAGGGCTTCTTCACCGACACCACCGTCTGCATCGGCTGCAAGGCCTGCGAGGTGGCGTGCA
>CAXTNB010000212.1:0-1317 GCA_964245385.1 uncultured Acetobacteraceae bacterium
GTGCTCGGCGACGTGGTGTGCGGCGGCTTCGCGGCCCCGCTGCAGCACGCCGACCAGGCGCTGATCGTGGCGGCCAACGACTTCGACTCGATCTTCGCGATGAACCGCATCGTCGCCGCCATCGAGGCCAAGTCGCGCAACTACGACGTCCGGCTCGGCGGCGTGATCGTCAACCGCAGCGCCGCCACCGACCAGATCGACCGCTACAACGCGGCGGCCGGGCTGAGCACGCTGGCGCACTTCCCCGATCTCGACGCGATCCGCCGCTCGCGGCTGAAGAAGGCGACGCTGTTCGAGATGGACCCGACGCCGGAGGTCGAGGCGGTGCAGGCCGAGTACCTGCAGCTGGCGTCGAAGCTGTGGGCCGGCGTGACACCGCTCGGCGCCAAGCCGCTGAAGGACCGCGACATCTTCGACCTGCTCGGCTTCGAGTGATGGCGACGCTGCTCTACGAGCGGCGCCGGGCGTCGCTGCAGGCCTACTTCGACCGCACCGCGTTCGAGGCCTGGTCGCGGCTGACCTCGGACGCGCCGCTCGGACGGGTACGCGCGACCGTGCGCGCCGGGCGCGACCGGATGCGCGCGACGCTGCTGGAGTGGCTGCCGGCCGACCTGCGCGGACGCCGCCTGCTCGACGCCGGCTGCGGCACCGGCAGCCTCGCGGTGGAGGCGGCGCGGCGCGGCGCCGAGGTGGTGGCGGTGGATCTGTCGCCGACCCTGCTCGACCTCGCGCGGTCGCGGCTGCCCTCCGACCTCGCCGGCTCCGTGCGGTTCCACGCCGGCGACATGCTGGACGCCTCGTTCGGCCGCTTCGACCACGTGGTGGCGATGGACAGCCTGATCCACTACCCGGCGCGCGAGATGGCCGACGCGGTGGCGGCACTCGCCGCGCGCACCGCCGGCTCGCTGCTGTTCACCTTCGCGCCGCGCACGCCGACGCTGTCGGCGATGCACGCGGTCGGCCGGCTGTTCCCGCGCGGCGACCGCGCGCCGGCGATCGAGCCGGTCGGGCAGAGGCGGATCGCGCGGCTGCTGCGACGCACGCCCGCACTGTCCGGCTGGACGCACGGCCGCACGCGGCGCGTCGCCTCGGGCTTCTACACCTCGCAGGCGCTGGAGCTGTGCGCCGGGGGGCGGGACGCGCCATGAAGGCCGGGACCGCGATCGCCAGGAGCTGGAACCGGGTCGGGCTGCGCTACCTGCCGATCGCGGATGCGGTCAGCGCGGAGCTGCCGCTGCCGCGCCTGCTGCGGCTGTCGCTGTTCCAGGTCTCGGTGGGCATGGCGCTGGCGCTGGTGATCGGCACGCTGAACCGGGT
>CAXTNB010000212.1:1327-4108 GCA_964245385.1 uncultured Acetobacteraceae bacterium
CTGGCGGTGCCGGCGTGGCTGGTCGCCTCGATGGTGGCGTTGCCGCTGCTGCTGTCGCCGTTCCGCGCCGTCATCGGCTTCCGCTCCGACACCCACACCTCGCTGCTCGGCTGGCGCCGGGTGCCGTACCTGTGGATCGGCACCATGCTGCAGTTCGGCGGTCTCGCGATCATGCCGTTCGCGCTGCTGGTGCTGTCGGCCGACAGCCACGGGCCGCGCATCGTCGGCTACGTCGCGGCCTCGCTCGCCTTCCTGCTGGTCGGTGCCGGGCTGCACACGGTGCAGACGGTCGGGCTGGCGCTCGCCACCGACATCGCGCCGAAGCCCTCGCGTCCGCTGGTGGTGACGCTGCTCTGCGTGATGCTGCTGGTCGGCATCCTCACCAGCGCGCTGATCTTCGGCCTGCTGCTGTCGCGCTTCAGCGAGTTCCGGCTGATCCAGGTGGTGCAGGGCTCGGCGGTGGTCACGGTGGCGCTCAACATGCTGGCACTGTGGAAGCAGGAGCCGCGCGCGCCCTCGGTGGTGATCCCCGCCACCGGGGCGCCGCGCTTCCGCGACGCCTGGTCGACGCTGTCGCACGAGGAGCATGCGCGGCGCCGGCTGGTCGCGGTGTGGTTCGGCACCTTCGCCTTCGGCCTGCAGGACGTGCTGCTGGAGCCCTATGGCGGCCAGGTGCTGCACCTGCCGGTGGCGGCCACCACCTCCCTGACCGCCCTGCTCGCCTTCGGCGGCCTGGCCGGCTTCGCGCTGGCGGCGCGCCTGCTGACGCCCGGGCGCGACCGCTACCGGCTGGCCGCACTCGGCGCGCTGGAGGGCGTGTTCGCCTTCGCCCTGGTGATCGTCTCGTCGCCGGCGCAGTCGGCGATGCTGTTCGCCGCCGGCATCGTCGGCATCGGCTTCGGCGCCGCGCTGTTCCTGGTCGGCACCCTGGCCGGCGCGATGGACGCCTCGCGCGCCGGCCGCAACGGGCTGGCGCTCGGCACCTGGGGCGCGGTGCAGGCCTTCGCCGCCGGCGCCTCGATCGCCTCCGGCGGCGTGCTGCGCGACGGCGTCGCCTGGCTCGGCGCGCGCGGCTGGCTGGGCGACGGGCTGCACGGCCCGGCCACCGGCTACCAGGCGGTCTACGTGCTGGAGATCATTCTGTTGTTCGCGACCCTCGTCGCCCTCGGCCGGCTCGTCCGCTTCGACCGCGCCGCATCGTTCCCGTCGCAGGAGGAAATCACGCCATGCTGAGAGGTGCCTTCACCGGCTACGTCGACGTCGCCCAGGTGACACTCTACGTGTTCTGGGCCTTCTTCGCCGGGCTGATCGTCTACCTGCAGCGGGAGAGCAAGCGCGAGGGCTTCCCGCTGGTCTCCGACGTCCCGGGCCGCACCGACCAGCAGACCCTCGACAAGTACCCGCTGGTGCCGCCGCCGAAGCTGTTCCGCCTGTTCCACGGCGGCGACGTGCTGGCGCCGCAGCCGGAGCCGCCGGACCGGCTGGAGACCGCGGTGCCGGCGGCGCGCTGGCCGGGCGCGCCGATCGTCCCGGTCGGCGACCCGATGCTCGCCGGCGTCGGGCCGGGCTCCTGGGTGGATCGCGACGACGTGCCGGACCTGACCATCGACGGGCTGGTCAAGTTCAAGCCGCTGCGCATCGCGCTGGAGTATCGCGTCGACCCGCACGTGGCGCAGCCGCAGGGCATGCGCGTGGTGGGCGCCGACGGCGTCGAGGCCGGCACCGTGGTCGACGTCTGGATCGACGAGATCGCGCATGAGATCGTGTTCCTGGAGATGGAGCTCGACGCCGTGCCGACGGCGCTGGGCGAGGCGGAGCCGCGCTCGTCGCGGGTGCTGGTGCCGGCGCCGATGCTGCGCTACCGGCCGCGGCGGCGGCAGGTGAGCGTGCGCGCGCTGCTGGCGCGGCACTTCGTCGACATCCCGCGCACCCGCCACCCCGACATCATCACCCGCATGGAGGAGGAGAGGATCCTCGCCTACTACGGCGGCGGCTACCTCTACGCGACGCCGGCGCGGCTGGGGCCGCTGCTGTGAGCCGCCTGCGCGTCGTCCGCGACGTCAGGGGCGGCCGGCCCTACGGCCTCCCCGGGCCGCTGCCCGCGGGCGAGACGATCCTCTGGCAGGGCGCGCCGGACTGGCAGGCGCTGGCGCGACGGGTGCTGCACGTGCGCAAGATCGCGGTGTACTTCGCGCTGCTGGCGGCCTGGTGCGCCGGGTCCGCCTTCCTCTCGGGTTCGTCGCGGCTGTGGTACTCGATGTTCGCCCTGATCGTGCTGGGCACGATCTCGATCGGCCTGCTGTGCCTGTTCGCCTGGCTGGTCGCGCGCACCACCGTCTACACCCTGACCGAGCGCCGCGTCGTGCTGCGCATCGGCATCGCCATGTCGGTGAGCATCAACCTGCCGTTCCGCTCCGTCGAGTCCGCCTCGGTGCGGCTCTATGCCGACGGCAGCGGCGACATCCCGGTGCTGCTGAACGGGCCGACCCGCATGGGCATCACCGTGCTGTGGCCGCACGTGCGGCCCTGGCGGCTGCAGCGGGTGCAGCCGATGATGCGCGCGGTGCCGGACGCGGCACGGGTGGCGAACCTGCTGTCGCGCGCGCTGGCCGCCAGCGCCAACCAGCCGGCGCAGCCCGCGCCCGAGTTCGTGCCCGCGGCGTCGGCACGGCCGGCGCGCGCCGACGCCCACGCCTCGGTCGGAGCCTGAGGCGATGGCAGCCGTCGTGCCCGCTCCCCGGCGCAACCCCTGGCTCGCCGGGCCGCCGCTGATCGCGGTGG
>CAXTNB010000212.1:4118-5351 GCA_964245385.1 uncultured Acetobacteraceae bacterium
GAGCGGGCAGACGACGGCGACGGTGATCGCGTCGCGGCAGCTGCGCTTCATCGAGCGGCCCGGCGACCGGATGGCGATCATCGACGCGGCCAACGGGCTGCAGGCGGGCGAGGTACGCTCCACCGCCGACGGCTTCGTGCCCGGCGTGATGTACGGCATGGAGGTCGCGCGCCGGCGCTACGGCGTCGGGCTGGACGCCCCGTACACGCTGACCGAGCTGAGCGACGGCCGCGTGGTGCTGGGCGATCCGCCGACACACAACGAGATCGATCTGGAGAGCTTCGGCACCGGCAACGCCAGGCAGTTCGCCGCCCTGCTGCACAGCCGCGAGATCGACACCAGCCACGCGCCGGTCAGCCAGGGGTCGAGATGATGTTGGGGTTCGGCAGCAGACGCATCGAGGCGACCTGCCTGGTCGAGATCGAGCAGAGCCCGCGCAGCTTCCACGCCTACGCGGTGCCGCAGGGCGTGGCGATCGGGCCGGGCGACGAGGTGCTGATCCACGACGCGCCGACCCGCGTCGGCTACGGCGAGCGCCTGTCGCGCGAGTGCCGGATCACCGTCAGCCGGGCCGGCCTGGTCAAGCGGGCATGGACGCGGGCGACCTCGCTGTTCCTGCTGACGGGTCTGTACGAGGTCGGTTTCGAGGCGGGAGAGCAGGGATGAGCGAGACGATGGAGCCGCGCAAGGCCGGCGCGTCGAGTGCGAGCACCGAGGCGGCGCGCGAGGACACGGTGCTGTCGCCGCGCTTCTACACCACCGACTTCGCCTACATGGACCGGATCGATGTCGGCCTGGTGCGGCGCGAGTGGGACGGGCTGATCGCCGAGCTGGAGCGCGATCCCAACCAGAAGCATTTCCTGCGCGACGAGCGCTTCGACCGCGACCTGGACAGCCTGGAGCCGGAGCTGCGTCGCGAGTTCCTCGACTTCCTGGTGAGCTCGGTGACGGCGGAATTCTCCGGCTGCGTGCTCTACGCCGAGATCAAGAAGCGCATCACCAACCCCGACATCAAGGCGCTGTTCAGCTACATGGCGCGCGACGAGGCGCGGCATGCCGGGTTCATCAACGACTCGCTGAAGGATTTCGGCGTCGGCGTCGATCTCGGCTTCCTGGCGCGGGTCAAGAAATACACCTACTTCAAGCCGAAGTTCGTGTTCTACGCGACCTACCTGTCCGAGAAGATCGGCTACGCCCGCTACATCACCATCTTCCGCCACCTGCAGCGCCACC
>CAXTNB010000213.1:0-5351 GCA_964245385.1 uncultured Acetobacteraceae bacterium
GACCCGGTCGCGAAGTATCAGGAGATGGTGCCGTTCAGCTTGTTCGGGAAGAACAGGTTGTTGGAAGCGGCACCGCCGCCGTAGACGATGTTCAGCACCTGGGCGGTGGTGCGGGTGTAGACCAGGCCGTTGATGTCGGTGTCGACGAAGTTGTAGGCGTTGGTGTAGCCGGGCGCCTGCAGCAGCGTGCCGGCATCGTCGGCGGCCCCGGAGAGGGTCGCGCGCAGCGTCGAGATCGCGTCGGTGGCGACCCCGGCGCCGAGATCCGACAGCAGGGTGCGGATCGCGCCGGCATGATAGGCCTCGACGGCCAGGATGCTCGCCGCCGCGGTGAGGTAGGTCTTGTTGGAGATCGCCGAGGCGGCGCCGGCGTAGGCGGTGACGCCGACATCCTCGAAGATGTAGGAGCCGAGCAGGAAGCTGACGTCGTCGGCGAACGGGTTGAAGGTCTGGCCCTGGGCGATCAGGCCGGCCGCGACGGCGAGCGTGGTGAAGCTGGTCTGCAGGTCGATGGCCGGACGCGCCACGGCGCTGCTGCCGAGCACGGCGCGGATGAAGCGCACGTGCGCCTGCTCGTCGACGGCGATGCGCTGCGCGTAGGCCTGGATCGCCGGGCTGACGAACGGCACCAGGCCGCCGCCGGTGACCGAACCCGCGGTGCCGGTGCCGGTGGTGTCGGCATCCGCCAGGCCGGTGCCGGTGGCGGCCAGGAGGTAGAACTCGGCCTCGAGGTATTCGAGGTTGAGGGCGAAGTTGAAGATGTCGGCATCGGTCAGCGCGGCCGCCCGTGCGGTGCCGCCGGAGAGCGCGAGGCCGCCGGTGGAGAGGGCGCTGATCGCGGCGGCGCCGGCGACGCCGGCTCCGGCACGCTTGAACAGTGAGCGACGTTCCAGCCCGGTCGCAGCAGACCCTGTCGTAAGGCTGCTATCCTGGGCGGTCTCGTTGGGCGACATGTATTGGTCTCCGGTTTGGACGTTCGTGTTACGCGCCAGAACGCGCCGGCAGATGCATGGACGCGCGTTAATTCAGCCACGTGACCATCACCTGCGCGTGAGCCGGCGCCCCAGCGCCAGGCTCGGCAATTCGACCGCGTAGTGCAGCAAGGTCGCGATGCCGACCGCGACCAGGAACGCCGCGACGAGTGCCGCCTCGTAGGACAGGCGCAGCCCGGACCAGCGGCCGAGCGTCAGCAGCTTGAGCACCGAGAAGCCGGCGATGAAGTGCACCAGGTAGAGCGGGTAGCTGATCGCCGCCAGCGCGTCCGGCAGCCATCGCGGACGGTCGAGGCGGCGCAGGGCGAACAGCAGCGCGAACAGCAGCAGCGCGTAGCCGTAGTTGTAGCACAGCGCCGCCGGCCGCACCTGCAGAGCGAACAGCGCGGCGAGGGCGGCGGCGCAGCAGGCCAGCGCGGCGTGGCCGATGCGGCCGCGCAGCCGCAGCTGGAACAGCGTGCCGATCAGCATCACCACGAGGTCGCTCGCGTCCTGTCGCCGCAGCGCGGTGAGCAGGGCGGCGGCGAGCAGGATGGTGAGCAGCGGCGCCCGCTTCACCAGGGCGTACAGCAGCGCCATCAGCAGGTAGAATTCCAGCTCGATGCACAGCGTCCAGTTCACCAGGTCGATGCCGGGGTCGCCGGTGATCTGGTGGATCAGCAGCAGGTTGGCGAGGATGGTGCGCCAGCCATAGGGAAAGCCGAGCCGCCAGATCGCGGCGTTGCCGCGCAGCAGGCACAGGCTGATCAGCGTCGCCGCCCAGTACGTCGGATAGATGCGCAGCAGCCGCGCCAGCAGGAAGCCGGCCCGGCCGTGCCGGTCGAGCGAGAACGGGATCACCAGCCCGCTGATCAGGAAGAACAGCGCCACCCCGAACGGCCCGGGCTGGAACCACGGATCGGCGACCAGGGCGAACACCGCCGGCGGCGCGCCCGTCTGCACCGGCGTGCAGGTGGCGAGGGCGGCGAAGTCGCGCGCGCCCCAGTACTGTCCGATCAGGTGGCTCGCCAGCACGCAGCAGGCGGCGAGGCCGCGCAGCTGGTTGGCGAACACGATCCGCCCGGATCCCGACGCCGCCGCCGGGAGGGCGCTCATCGGCGCGATCGCGCCAGTCCGACCAGCAGCCCGATCAGGCGCGCCGCGATCGGCGGCCAGGCGCGATCCGCCATCCAGCCGGCGGCGTCGCGCTGCGCGCGCTGGCGCAGCTCGCGGTCGCGCAGCACGTCGTCGAGCGCGTCCGCCAGGGCGTCGGCGCCGTCGGCATCGACGCGAAGCACCGCCGCCTCGGCCTCGTCGAACAGGGCGATGCGGCTGACCGCGACCGGCACCGAAGCGGTGAGCGCCGTGCGCAGGGCCGCGCTGGAGCCCTCCTTGGACGGCCGGTAGGGCAGCACGATCAGGTCGCATCCGGCGAGCAGGGCGAGCCCGTCCGCCTGCGGCAGGAAGGCGGTGTGGAACTGCGCCGCGGCGCCCAGCGGTGCGGCGAGCCGGCGCGCCCTGGCGATCTCGTCCTCGGACTCGGCGGCGCCGTAGGCGGCGTTGACCAGGCGCAGCTGCAGCCCCGGCCAGCGCTCGCGCAGGCGCACGCACGCCTCGATCAGCGTGTCGATGCCCTTGCCGGGGAGGAAGAAGCCGGTGCTGCCGATCACCGGGGCGTCGGCGGGGCCGAGCGGCCGCACCGGCCGCGCCGGCAGCGGCGCCGGCACGCCTTGCGGGAACAGCGCCACCTCGACCAGCCCGAGGTCGGTCAGCCGGTCCAGGTCGGCCAGCGTGTGCACGATCACCCGGTCGGCGCGCGACAGGGCGGCGAGCAGCGCGCGGCGGAGGTCCGGCGGCTGGTCGAGCAGGTCGCGGGTGTTGTGCAGCGTCACCGCGAGCACCCGGTCGAGTTCGACCACGCCGTCGATCAGGGCGACCAGCGAGCGCCAGGAGATCAGGCCCGGCTGGTGCTGCACCATCACCGCGTGCGGGTCGGTGCGCGACAGCGCGTGCAGCAGCTCGTCGATGCAGGCGCCCCCGGCCTGCCAGCAGGGCAGGTGCGGCAGCTCGCCGGGCAGCGGCGGGTAGGTGGGCGTGCGGTGGTCGCACAGCACGGTGACCGCGGCGTCGCGGTCGGCCGCCCGTGCGCCCAGCATCAGCCGCGAGTACTCGGCGACCCCGCATCTCTGGCTCCAGCTCGACACCCAGGCGATGCGCACCGGCGCCGCCGCCGGACGCAGCAGCAGGTCCAGCCCGAAGCCCGCCAGCGCGTCCGCGCGGCGCGGCGCCGGGCCTTGGTCGCAGCTTGCGGCCGTCCCCCGGGCGGGTGCGGGCCTCGCGACCGCCTCGCGCAGCGCCGCCACCAGATCCTCCGCATCGGGTTCGAGCCACAGCGAGTGCGGGGTGGCGAGGTGGCTGGCCGAGGCGGCGTGACGGTAGCGCAGCAGGCGGATGCGCGCGTCGCCCGGGCGGCAGAAATCCATGTGGCCGCCGGCGCCGGTGACGATCAGCCGCAGGCCGGCGGCCAGCGCCTCGGCGGCCGGCAGGTTGTAGCCCTCGCCGCGGCTGGGCAGCACCATCACGTCGGCCCGCGCGTACAGCGCGGCCATCGCCGCCGCGTCGAGATCCTCGTCGATCAGGGTGATCGGGGCGAGCCGGGGATGCGCGCGGCGCAGGGCGGCGAGGTCGCCCGCGATCGTGTTGTGCGGGTTGGGGAAGCTCTTGATCAGCAGCCGCACCGGGTCGCCGTCGCCGAAGCCGGCGGCCCAGGCGCGCAGCAGCACGTCCGCACCCTTGCGCGGGAAGCAGGACGAGACGTGCAGGAAGGTCAGCGGCTCGCCCGGCGCCCCCGGGGCACGGTCGCGGCGTATCGCCTCGAAGGCCGACAGCGGCGGCGCGTGCGCGATCACCCGCACCGGCAGGCGCAGGCCGGAATCCTGCAGCACCCGGGCGACGAAGCGGGTGGGTGCGACGATCCCGTCGAAGCCGTCCTCGAGCGTGGCGATGGTGGAGGCGGGAAGCAGGGATTCCTCCCAGAACAGCAGCGCCAGCCGGATCTGGCCGGCCGCGCGTCGCGGCACGTGCACCGGGTAGTGCTGGCTCACGATCAGCTCCGGCGCGCTGAGCGGCGCCGGCCGGCCGGCCAGGGCCGCGATGGCGTCGCGGTCCTCGGGCGGGACCTCGGACAGGGCGGCGGTGACGACGCCCTCCACCGGGATCAGCCGCACCCGCCCGGGACGCGCCGCCTCCAGCTCCAGCGCCAGGCCGCGATTCACCGCGGCCAGGCTGTAGGTCTTGTTGACGTGGCCGGTGACCGCGAAGTGCAGGTTGGCCCCGAGCGCCTGCCGCGGGCCGGGCGGCAGGGCCGCGCCGGCGCGCAGCAGCGCCTGCAGCAGGATCGCGCTCTGGCCGGGCAGCGCGAAGCGGTCGAGCGAGGCGCGCTGCCGCGCCGCCTGCGCCGCGCGACGCGCGGGATCGGGGGCCCAGGCGTGCAGCACGGCGCCGAGCTGCGCCGGCCCGGCATCCTCGGGCAGTAGCCCGGCGCCGTCGCCCAGCGTGTACGGCACCGCGCCGCTCGGCAGTGCCAGCACCGGCACGCCGTGCGCCATCGCCTCGACCAGCGGCACGCCGAAGCCCTCGTGCCGGGACAGCGAGACGTAGAGGTCGGCGCGCCGGTACCAGCGGTCGCGCTCGGCGTCGCTGACCAGGCCGGTGAGCAGGATCTCGTCCGGGTGCGGGCCGGCGGCGACGGCCCGCCGCAGGGTGCAGCGCGCGGAACGCCGCGTAGGCCGCGACCAGCTCGAGCTGCGCCTTGGACTGGCAGAGCCGGCCGACGAACAGGATGGTGAAGACGCCGTCCTTTTCCTCGGCGGCACGCGCGGCGTCCTCGGCGCGGGCGCGCAGGCGGGCGACGTCGAACAGCAGGGTGCAGCTCCGCACCGGCCCGAAGCCGAGCTGGCGCAGCTCGACGGCGTTGTACTCGCTGTCGGCGAGTGCCGCGTGCACGTGGCCGCGCAGGGCGGCGAGCTGGCGCCGTCCGAGCAGCGCGTAGGCGGCCAGCACCGGATGGCGGGCGAGCAGGTCGGGCGGCGTGATGTTGTGGTAGAGCAGGATCTTCGGCGCCGGCAGGGCGGCGATGCGGTCGAACGCGTCGTGGCCGATCGAGTGCCGCACGATCAGCACGTAGTCGTCGTGCGACGGCAGCTCGTCGAGCAGGCGCAGCTCGTGCGCCAGCGCGGGGTCGCGATGGGTGACGAAGATCTCGCTCTGGTAGCCGAGGTCGCGCAGCACCGTGCGGGTCAGCAGCATGGCGTTGGTGATCGCGTCCGCCACCGCCGAGCCGGAGTGGAACTGGTGCACGCGCCGGCGCCTCCCGCGGCC
>CAXTNB010000214.1:0-1720 GCA_964245385.1 uncultured Acetobacteraceae bacterium
GTGATCAGCCGCGCGCTGGACATGTTCACCGCGCGCGATCCGCGCATCCTCTATCAGGTGCCGGCCCTGGTGGTGGTGATCACCGCGGCCAAGGCGGCGTCGCAGTACGGCCAGACCGTGGCCGTGCAGGACCTGGTGCTGATCGTCATACGCGGCCTGCAGGGGCGGATGTTCGCCCACCTGCTGCGCACCGACGTGGCACGGGTCGAGCGCGAGGCGCCGGCACAGCTCGCGGCACGCTTCACCACCGACGCCATCACCATACGCGAGGCGATGATCCGCGCGGTCAACGCCGGCGGCGACACCGTCACCGTGGTCAGCCTGGTGGCCACGATGCTGTACATGGACTGGGAGCTGAGCCTGATCGCCGCCCTGCTGTACCCGGTCGCCGCGGTGCCGATCCAGCGCATCGGCAGGCGGGTGCGCCGTGCCTCCGGCGGCATGCAGGAGCAGATCGGCGACACCGCGACCCTGCTCAACGAGAGCTTCGCCCAGGCCCGCACGGTGCGCGTCTATCGCCTGGAGCAGGCCGAGGAGGAGCGCGCGCGGCACTCGTTCGACCTGCTGCACCGCTCGCTGCTGCGCATCACCCGCGGCCGCGCCCGGGTCGAGCCGGTGCTGGAGGTGCTCGGCGGCGCCGCCGTGGCCGCGGTGCTCGGCTTCGCCGGCTGGCGCGCCGCGACCGGGGGCAGCACGCTGGGCAACTTCTCCGGCTTCGTCGCCGCCCTGCTGCTGGCCTCGCGGCCGCTGCGCGCGCTGGGCTCGCTGAACGCCGCGATCCAGGAGGGCCTGGCCGGGCTGGTGCGCATCTTCGCCGTGATCGACGAGCCGCCCGACGTGTCGGACGCCGACGATGCCGGCCCGCTGCCGCCCGGCCGCGGCCACCTGCGCTTCGAGGCGGTGTCGTTCGCCTACCCGGACGGCCGCGACGGGCTGCGGCGGCTGGACTTCGACGCCGAGCCCGGGCTGACGGTGGCGCTGGTCGGACCGTCGGGTGCGGGCAAGTCGACCGCGCTCTCGCTGATCCCCCGGCTGCACGACGTGAGCGGCGGCCGCATCCTGCTCGACGGCGTCGACCTGCGGCGGATCCGCCTCGACGCGCTGCGCGGCGCCATCGCCTACGTCAGCCAGGACACGCTGCTGTTCGATACCTCGGTCGCCGCCAACATACGCATGGGCCGGCCGCAGGCCTCGGACCGGGCGGTGCGTGACGCCGCCCGCGCGGCGGCCGCGGAGGAGTTCATCGACCAGCTTCCCGAGGGCTTCGACACCCGCGTCGGCACCGGCGGCCAGCGCCTCTCCGGCGGCCAGCGCCAGCGCATCGCGCTCGCCCGGGCGCTGCTGCGCGATCCGAGTCTGCTGCTGCTCGACGAGGCCACCAGCGCGCTCGACACCGAGAGCGAGGCGACGGTGCAGGAGGCCCTGGCGCGGCTGCGTCGCGGCCGCACCACGATCGTGGTGGCGCATCGCCTGTCGACGGTGCGTTCGGCCGACCTCGTGGTCGTGCTCAGCGACGGCTGCTGCGTCGAGTGCGGCACCCACGCCGAGCTGCTCGAGCTGGACGGGCTCTACGCGCGCCTGGTACGCACCCAGGCGCTGCAGCTTTAGGGCGACCTCGCCAATGGGGCGGGCCGGGGCGCTGCCCTGGACCCGCTGGAGCCTGGGGCCCCAGGCCCCGCTTTCCCGGGGGCCCCGCTTTCCCGGGGGCCCCGCTTTCCCG
>CAXTNB010000214.1:1820-4106 GCA_964245385.1 uncultured Acetobacteraceae bacterium
GCCCCAGGCCCCGCTTTCCCGGGGGCCCCGCTTTCCCGGGGGCCCCGCTTTCCCGAGGGCATTGAAACGACTCCTCCACCGTATCATTCTCAGTTTCATCGTCGAGTGGGCGGTGGATGGTCGCATCAACAGCCTGTTTCGGCGCCGGCGCGTAACGGAAGCGGTGCCGATGGATTTGCAGCACGTCGTGCCGGCATCGAGGCTATCCTTGGCGGCGACCTTGGACCTGTTCCGGCCGCAGGGCGCGCCCGACCATGCGGTCGTCGTGATCGACGCCGCGGGGCTGATCTGCGGCTGGAGCGACGCCGCCACCGCGCTGTTCGCCTGGCAGCATGACGAGATCGTCGGCGCCGACTACGCCGAGCTGTTCACCGACGAGGACCGCGGCGCCGGCATGCCGCGTCACGAGCTGGCGCAGGCGGAGCAGCAGGGCTGCCTCGACGATCTTCGCTGGCAGGTCCGCAAGGACGGCAGCCGCTTCTGGGCCAGCAGCATCCTGCTCGCCTGCCTGAGCGGGGGGGTGCGCTGCTTCGTCAAGGTGACCCGCAACCGCACCGACCTGCAGCAGGCGCAGGAGCTGCTGCGTCGGAGCGAGGCGCAGCTGCGGCTGCTCGCCGAAACCATCCCGCAGCTGGTCTGGCGCTCGCGCCCGAACGGCGACTGGGACTGGGCGAGTCCGCAATGGACGCTGTTCACCGGCCAGACCCAGGCGGCGAGCCTGCGGCATGGCTGGCTGGAGATCATCCATCCCGCCGACCGCGACGAGACCGAGAAAGTCTGGCGCGTCGCGACCCGGGCCGAGCAGGAGTTCGTGGTCGAGCATCGGCTGCGCCGCGCGGACGGCAGCTATTGCTGGTTCAAGACCCGTGCCGTGCCGGTGCTCGGCGCCGACGGAGACCAGGAGGCCGTGCACTGGTTCGGCACTTCCACCGACATCGGCCAGATCAGGGAGAGCCAGGCGCACGTGCTGTTCCTGGCGCAGCACGACACCCTGACCGGTGCTGCCAACCGCGCGCTGCTGCGCGAGACCCTCGAGAGCGAGATGCGCGCCGACCGCCCCGACCGACTGCTCGGCGTGCTGTGCCTGGACCTCGACCGCTTCAAGATCTGCAACGACAGGGTCGGCCATCGCGGCGGCGACCTGATCCTGCGCGAGAGCGCCAGCCGGCTGGCGGCGTGCCTGGGCCCGGGCGAACTGCTGGCCCGGATCGGCGGCGACGAGTTCGTGCTGCTGCACGAGGAAGACGACGCCGCCGGCATGGTCGCCTTCGCCGACCGGGTCGTCACCTCGCTCTCCCTGCCGTTCCAGGTCGAGATGCACGAGCTGCTGCTCGGCGCCAGCATCGGCATCGCGCTGTCGCCGCAGGACGGCGACGACCCCGACGAGCTGCTGCGCCGCGCCGACGTCGCGCTGTACCGCGCCAAGCGGCTGGGCGGCAATCGGGCCTGCCGCTTCGAGGCGGCGATGGACGAGGAGGTGCGCGAGCGCCGGCTGCTGGTCGGCAGGCTCGACCAGGCCATCGCCCGCGACGGCCTGCACCTGCACTACCAGCCGTTCTTCGACATCGTCGGCGGCGCGCTGCGCGGCTTCGAGGCGCTCGCCCGCTGGACCGATCTGGGGCACGGCGAGGTGCCGCCCCACGTGTTCATCCCGCTCGCCGAGAGCTCCGGCCTGATCGTGCCGCTGGGGTCGTGGGTGCTGGAGCAGGCCTGCCGCGCCGCCGCGTCGTGGAACACGCGCTGCTCGGTGGCGGTCAACCTCTCGCCGGCGCAGTTCCGCAGCGGCCAGCTCGCCAGCCAGATCGAGCGCATCCTCTCCGGCACCGGGCTGGCGGCGGACCGCCTGGAGCTGGAGGTGACGGAGAGCTTGCTGATCGAGGACATCGACCAGGTGCTCGAGAGCCTGCGCGCGATCAAGCGCCTCGGCGTGCGCGTGGCGCTGGACGATTTCGGCACCGGCTATTCCAGCCTCAGCTACCTGCGCCGGTTCCCGTTCGACAAGGTCAAGATCGACCGCTCGTTCATCCACGCGATGGCGGAGGACGAGGCGTCGCGGTCGATCGTCGACGCCATCATCTCGCTCGGCCACAGCCTGCAGCTGCGGGTGACCGCGGAAGGCATCGAGACCGAGCGTCAGCTGGCCATGCTGCGGTCCCGCGGCTGCGACGAGGCGCAGGGCTTCCTGCTCGGCAGGCCCGCGGCGGCGGACACGTTCGGGCTCCTCGCGTAGGGCCGCCTGCCGGCCGGGGGCCTACCAGCTGGTGTAGCCGCCATCCGCCAGCACGA
>CAXTNB010000214.1:4116-5322 GCA_964245385.1 uncultured Acetobacteraceae bacterium
GCACGATGCTGCCGGTGAGCAGGCTGGACGCGTCCGAGGCCAGGAACAGCACCGTGGAGGCGATCTCGTCCGGCTGACCGAGCCGGCCCATCGGGGTCATGTCCAGCCAGGTCTGGAACATCTCCTTGTTCTCCGCGCCGAACAGGGTCAGCGGGGTCGCGATGTAGGTCGGCGCCACCGCGTTCACCCGCACGCCGCGGCTGGCCCACTCGGCGGCGAGCGATCGGGTCAGGTGGTGCACCGCCGCCTTCGAGGCGTTGTAGAAGCTCTGCGGCTGCGGCTTGTTGACGATCTCGCCCGACATCGAGCCCATGTTGACGATCGCGCCGCGGCCGGCCTCCAGCATCAGGCGGCCGAAGGCGCGGCAGCACCAGAACACGCCGTCGAGATTGACGTCCATGTGCAGCCGCCAGTGCGCGTCGCTGGTGTCCTCGGCGCGCACGTCGCTCTTGGCGATGCCGGCGTTGTTGACCAGGATGTGCGGCGCGCCGTGGGCCTCCTGGACGCGCGCCGCCATCGCCGCCACGTCGGCGGACCTGGTCACGTCGACCGCCTCCGCGTGCGCGCGTATGCCCAGGCCGCTCAGCGTCTCGGCCGCCTGGGTCGCCCGCGCGGCGTCGATCTCGGCCAGGATCACGGTGGCACCCGCCTCGCCCAGGGCCTGCGCGCAGGCGTAGCCGATACCCTGGCCGCCGCCGGTGATCACCGCGACGCGGCCGTCGAGCTTGTATTTCTCCAGGTACATTGGGTCCCTCCCGAGTTTCTGCTCACGCCGTCCGGTGCCGCCGTTGCCCGCGATGGCGCGCCGGCGCATCTTCCGCGGAGCCGCGCGTGCCTGACGATACAGGCATCTCCGGGAGGGAGCCAATGAACCAAGCCAGACAAATTGCCTTCATCGGGGTCGAGGTCGGCAGCACCAGCGCGCGCGCCGGCGTGTTCACCGTCGACGGCAGGGCGCTCGGCCGCCACGTGGCGCCGATCCGCACCTGGCGGCCGCAGCCGGACCATGTCGAGCAGTCGAGCGAGGAGATCTGGCAGTCGGTCTGCGCCTGCGTGCGCGAGGCGGTGCGGCAGAGCGGCGGCGTGCAGGTCGCCGGCATCGGCTTCGACGCCACCTGCTCGCTGGTGGCTCTCGACGCCGAGGGCGGGCCGGTGAGCGTGAGCGCCACCGGCGAGGACGCGCAGAACGTCGTGGTCTGGATGGAC
>CAXTNB010000215.1:0-4328 GCA_964245385.1 uncultured Acetobacteraceae bacterium
CCGCCGCCATGGTCTCGTAGTGCAGCATGTCGAGCAGCGGCACGCCGATGATCACGGCGCGCCACAGCTCCGGGTGCTGGGTGAACTCGACCCCCATCAGCAGTCCGCCGTTGGAGCGGCCGCGTATGCCGAGCCGGCGCGGCGAGGTGATGCGTCGCGCGATCAGGTCGCGTCCCACCGCCGCGAAGTCGTCGAACACGCGCTGGCGCCGCGTCTTGCGTCCGGCCTCGTGCCAGGCCGGCCCGAACTCGCCGCCGCCGCGTATGTTGGCGAGCGCGTAGACCCCGCCGCGGGCCAGCCAGAGCCGGCCCACCGCGCCGGAATAGGCCGGCGTGCTCGACACGCCGAAGCCGCCGTAGGCGGTGAGCAAGGTCGGGTTGTCGCCGTCCCGCTTCAGGTCGCGCCGGTGCACCAGAAAGTACGGGATCCGGGTGCCGTCGGTCGAGGTCGCCTCCAGCTGCTCGACCACCAGGCGGGAGGCGTCGAACTGCGCCGGCAGCGCCTTCACCTCGGCGGCGGTGCCGCTGCCGGCGTCGGCCAGCCAGAGCTGGCTCGGGGTCAGGAAGCCGGTGACCTGCAGGAACGCGTGGTCGTCCAGCGGACCGGTATCGATCAGGCTCACCGACACGTCGTCGGGCAGCTTCAGGCGTCGGGCGCTCCAGCCCTGCGCACCGGGCGTGAACACCCAGCCCTGGCCGCGCACGTTGTCGGTGATCGCCGCCACCAGCGCGCCGCGCGTGGCGCCGACCTCCTCCGCCTCGACCGACTGGCGCGGGTTCGGCGCGAACACCAGCTGCGGCGCCGCCTCCGGATGCGTCAGGTCGAGTGCCGCCAGGCTGCCGGCGGCGATCGACGGTCCCGCCGCCGGCTGCCAGGGCTGGTCGAGCTTCGCCACCAGCCGGTTCGCGACCAGTGCCACCACCGTGGCCTCGGGCGGCAGCGGCAGCGGCACCAGGCCGTGCGGCGTCACCAGCTGGTACTGGTTGGCGAAGAAGCTGACCCCGCGATGCATCAGCACCGCGCGATGGCCGTCGCCGTCGACCAGCACCTCCGGCGAGTCGGAGACGTCGGCGGGCACCCCGCGCGCGACCGAGACCGCCTGGTCGAGCGGCTGGCCGCGACGCAGCCGCTTGACGATGAACGGGTAGCCCGACGCGGTCAGGCTGCCGCCCGGCTCGCCGGCACCCCAGTCGCGCGCCAGCAGCAGCGTGTCCGGGTCCTCCCACGCCGCCTCCTGCTTGGAGTGCGGCAGCACGAAGCCGCCGGCGACGAAGCGGCCGGAGGGCAGGTCGAACTCGCGCGCGGTGGTGGCGTCCTCGCCGCCGTCCGACAGCATCACCAGGCAGCGCCGCTCCGCCGGCTCCTCGCACTCGGCACCCTTCCAGACCCAGTTCGCCCGCTCGGCCCGCGACAGCGCGTCGAGATCGATCACCGTGCGCCAGTGCGGCGACGCGGTGCGGTACGAGGCGAGGTCGGCGCTGCGCCAGATCCCCCGCCGGTGCTGCGCGTCCTGCCAGAAATTGTACACCGCGCCGCCGATCACGCTCGGCACCGGGATCCGGTCGTGCGACTGCGCGATCGCCAGGGCGTCGGCGTGGAAGCCGCCGTAGCGCGGGTCGCGCTGCAGCACGCCCAAGGTCCTGCGGTTCCGTGCCGCGACCCATGCCAGCGCCGGCTTGCCCTCGACCTCCGACAGGAAGGCCGGCGCCGCCGCCGGCGGGGCGACCTGCGCCGCGGCGGTGCGCGTCAGGCAGGGGAATGAGAAGGCGAGCAGCAGGATGGTGCGCAGGCGCATGACGGCTCCGTCGGCGGCGGATGAGGCCGGCGGAGCGCCGGGCCCACACGACCTAGCCTGCACGGCACGCGGCTGCTAGATCTGCAGCTGCGGCGCCCGGCGGTATCGGCTCCCGGAACCGATCCCGCCGGCGCGGCGTTAAGTTTCGCTACCGTCACAGTCTCGCCGGAGGTTTGCTGACTTGGCCCTGGATTCAGCAGCGTCCGGAACGACTCCGCCGCCCGCCGCCGCCGGCAAGGCCCCCCGCTCCCGGCGCCGCCGCTGGCCGTTCGTGCTCGGGATCGTGGCGCTCGCCATCGTCGCCCTGATCCTGCTCTGGCGCTGGGACTGGTTCGTCCCGCTGGTCGATCGCGAGGCCTCGGCCGCGCTCAACCGCAAGGTCACCGTCCAGCACCTGCACGTCCGCCTCGGGCGCACCACCCTGGTGACCGTCGACGGCGTGCGGGTGGAGAACCCGGCGGGCTTCCCGGTCGACCCGCCGTTCGCGACCATCGACCACCTGTCGGTCGGCTTCGAGCTGCTGGACTATATCCGCCACCGCATCATCACCATCCCGCTGGTCAATATCGACCATCCGGTGGTCGAGGCGGTGGCGCATCCCGACGGCACCGCGAGCTGGTCGTTCGCGAGCAAGAACGGAACCACCTCGAAGGGCAGCTCGGGGCCGCCGCCGAAGCTCGGGCTGCTGCGCATACGCGACGGCCACGTCCATGTCGTCGATCCGGCGCTGAAGACCGACATGAACCTGCAGCTGCACACCACCGGCGAGAAGGACGCCGACGGCGGCCGCGTCGTGGCCACCGCCGAGGGCACCTACGCGCACGCGCCGATCACCGGACGCTTCGTCGGCGGCGCGCTGCTGACGCTGGAGGATCGGGCGCATCCCTATCCGATCGACCTGCACCTCGCCAACGGACCGACCCGGGTGTCGCTGACCGGCGAGGTCGACCAGCCGCTGACCTTCGGCGGCGCCCGGCTGAAGCTGGTGTTCCAGGGCCCGGACATGGCGCTGCTGCTGCCGCTGACCGGCGTGCCGATCCCGCACACGCCGCCGTTCAAGGTCACCGGCAACCTCGACTACAAGCAGCGCAGCATCGTGTTCGACCATTTCCGCGGCACGGTGGGCTCCAGCGACCTCGGCGGCAGCATCGCCGTCGACAGCCACGGCAAGATCCCCGACATCAAGGCCGACCTGGTGTCGCGCAAGGTCGACCTGAACGACCTCGCCGGCTTCATCGGCGGCACCCCCGGCGACTCCAAGTCGGCGAACGCGGCGCAGAAGCACGAGATCCAGAAGGCCAAGTCCAGCGGCGACATCCTGCCCGACCAGCCGTTCAGCCTGCCGAAGCTGCGCATCGCCAACGTGCAGCTGCACTACAAGGGCGACAGCATCGAGGGGCGCTACATCCCGCTCGACAACATCGTCGCCGCCTTCACCATCCAGGACGGGCGCATCGTGGTGCACCCGCTCGATTTCGACATCGGCCGCGGCGCCATCGCCTCGGACTTCGATCTCGACCCGGTGGGCAGCGAGCTGCGCACCAAGGCGCACATCACCTTCCGCAACGTCGATCTCTCGCGCATCATGCAGGCGACCCACGCCTTCCACGGCCAGGGGCTGATCGGCGGCCAGGCCGACCTCACCACGACCGGCGACTCGGTGGCGACCATGCTCGGCCGTGGCAGCGGCGGGCTGACGCTGATCGCGTCGGGAGACGGCGACATCAGCGCCCTGCTGCACGACATCGCCGGACTCGAGGTCGGCAACGCCATACTCTCGGCGATGGGGCTGCCGAACCGCGCCAACCTGCGCTGCCTGATCGCCGACATGCCGCTCAAGGACGGCATCCTGACCGCGCGCACCTTCCTGCTGCAGACCAGCGAGGCGCGCACCATCGGCCGCGGCGACGTCAACCTGCGCGACCAGACGCTCAACTACTCGCTGACCACCCGCTCGTCGCACTTCAGCGTGGCCTCGCTGCCCGGACCGATCGACGTCACCGGCAAGCTCGGCAGCCCGGTGATACGGCCCGGTGCCGAGGTCGTCGCCCGCGCCGGCGCCGCGACGGCGCTCGGCGTGCTGTTCTTCCCGCTCGCCATCCTGCCGACGGTGCAGCTCGGCGTCGGCGAGGGCGCCTGCACCGACGCGCTCAAGGAGACGCAGCAGAACCCCGCGGCGCCGCCGGCCGCGACGCCGGCTGCCGCCGCGACGAAGCATCGCGGCCACGCGCGGCCGCGGCGGCAGTAGCGATCCGGCGCCGGCCGTTCCCGGCACCAGGGCCGTTCAGCGTGCCGATACCCGCACCCGGTGCCAGGCGGCGCTCAGGTAGCCCTTGAAGTTCCAGACTTCCTCCGGGCGCGCCGGCTGCGTCTGCCCGGCGGAGTCCCAGGCGCGCACCGCCAGCTCGTGCTCGCCGGGCGGCAGCTCCAGGCGGATGCTCCAGAAACTCCAGCTCCAGGGTGCGTCCGGTTCCTGCTGCAGCGCGGCCTGGGTCCAGCTGCCGCCGCCGTCGATCGAGACGTCGACCCGCGC
>CAXTNB010000215.1:4338-5276 GCA_964245385.1 uncultured Acetobacteraceae bacterium
CGCGCAGCGTCAGCGGGCCGGCCTGCAGCTCGGCGTTCGCCGCCGGCTCGCAGATCGCCGCGTTCAGCGGCATGTCGTAGATGGTCAGGCCCCGGTCCCAGTCGACCGTTCGCGCCGTCACGTCGGGCGGCACCAGCTTGTAGTCGCGCTGCTGCATGTGGTTGTCGGACGGCCGGTCCTGCACGGTGATCGCGCTCAGCCATTTCGGGCTGCGCACGCCGGCGTGGCCGGGCACGACGACGCGCAGCGGAAAGCCGTGCGCCGGCGCCAGCGGCTCGCCGTTCATCGCGAAGGCGAGCAGCACCTCCGGCGACATCGCCTTGGTCATCGGGATCGAGACCCCGTAGGTGAACCGCCCCTCGTTCGCCACCTCCACCACGTCGCAGGCCTCGAAGGCGACGTGCAGTGCCGCGTCCTCGCGGCTTCCCGCCGCGCGCAGCACGTCGGCCAGCGCGATCCCGGTCCAGGCGGCGTGGCCGATCGCGCCGGGTGCCCAGGGGTCCCCCGAGGTCGGCCTCACCGCCTGCAGGTCGGCGCGGCGGTTGCCGGCGCACTGCAGCACCGCGGGCACCACGCGATGCGCGAAGCGGCCACGAAGCTGCGCCATCGAGAGGTCGAGCGGCGTCCCAACCAGCCCCTGCACCCGCAGACGATGCGTCGCCTCGTCCAGCTGCGGGATGTCGCCGTGGCTGCGCACGTAGAAGTCGTGCTGCGCGGTGACGAAGCCGGCCCGCAGCCGATCGAGCGGCGGCTCCGCGTTGTAGGGGGCGGCGCAACGCACGATCAGGTGCGGTCCCGGGCTGGCTGGTTTCACCACGGTCGCTCTCCTCTCGATGGCGGCGTGCGAAGCGTCGACACGACGTGGCGAAGCACCGGCCGCTGCCAAGGTTTCGGCCGCACCGTTCAGGCGAGGCAGCCGGATCAGTCCGAGACTGATC
>CAXTNB010000216.1:0-4274 GCA_964245385.1 uncultured Acetobacteraceae bacterium
CCGGGAGGGTGGTCGGCGCATCGGCGTGCGCGTGACAACCGATGGCGAACAGGACGAGGATCAGCAGCAGAACACGTCTGAAGCCCAATCCCGTCGCTCCCGCCCAGCCGGCTGTACGTTCTAGTGAACTAGAACATTATTGATCCGCGTCTCGGATGGTCAACCGATTTCAGCGTTCCGCGAGACGAAGCGCCCGCCCGGCGTGCGGGCGCAGCAGGAGACGGCGCGGATTGCGAATGGCCTGAGCGCCCCTGTTGGGCTATCACCGTATCAACATGTTGAGACGGTCCTCCACCATCCTGTCCGCCGACCTGACCGCCTTCTCGGTCGATCGCGACCTTCCGGTGCCGCTCGGCACCCAGCTGCGCGGCTTGATCGAGTTCGGCGTCGGGCTCGGCACGCTGCGGTCCGGAGACAGGTTGCCGTCGGTGCGCGAGCTTGCCGATCATCTGGGGGTGGCGCCGATGACGGTGGCGCAGGTCTACGCCGAACTCAAGGCTGCCGGCGTGATCATCAGCAGGACCGGCTCGGGCACCTTCGTGGCCGACGTCGGCGTGGCGGGCAGGAAACGTCCGGCACCGCACGGCATCGCGCTGCACCGCGCCCTCGATGCCGTGATCGTGCAGGGTCGCGCCCTCGGCTTGCGCGCCAGCGATCTTGCCGGTCTGATCGCGGCGCGCATGGAGGAGCCGGAGCGATCGCACCGACGCGCGCGCGTCGTCGTGGTCGGACATTTCGTACAGACCACGGCCGTGTACTGCGCGGAGATGGCGCAGGTGATCGGCGATGCTGTGACGATCGAGCCGACAACCTTGAAAACCATCCAGGAGAACGCCGACGCGCGAGATCGTGCCGCGTGCGCCGATCTCGTCGTCACCTTTCCGCACCGTCGTCGGGACGTGATGGAGTTGTTGCCGGACACGACGGTCGCCGCCGTGACCTTCATCCCGGCGGCTGCGACGCGTCAGGCCCTTGCTGCTCTCGACCCGCGTTCGAGGATCGGCGTGATCTCGATCGTCCCGGAGTTTACGCCGTTGATGAAGGCAGGTGTGCAGCGTTTTGCACCGCATGTCTCGAAGGTCTCGGTCGCTCTGCACGACACGCCGGAATGCGTCGAGATGCTGCATCGGGTCGACGTGGTGGTGTTCGCGACTGGAGCTGATGATCTCGGCCTGGTGACGCCGGATGGTGTCGCCGCGTTCGAATACCGGCACACTCCCGATCCAGGCGATGTCTACCGCCTGATCCAACCCTTGCGAGAAAGTGCGACGATCGTAACGCGAAGCTGCGGGAGAGGTCCTGAGGATCATTGAGGCAGTGCACGTCTGATGCCGTGGCCGACGGGGCGGCCTCAAGCTCTACTCCGCGAGCGCCGGCTTGCTCTCCCCGGATCCCGAGCCGGGCCGTCCGCCCGGCTCGGAGAACCGTCCGGCAGCGGAACCCACCAGGACTGCAGTGCGCACCGCGACGTCACGTAGAGGGCGGCAGCAAGAACGCGCTCAAGATATTTTCAGGCGTGAGCGGCCAGTTCCCCGAGCCGTGACAAGAAGATCGCGAGTGTCGGCGACGTGTTCGCGTGATGATGCGCCGCGACCAGATCGATGGTTGGCGCCGGGCCGTGCAACGGGCGGCTCGTCACCGACCAGGGCATGAAGTTCCTGGCGTAGGCCGGCAGCAGCGTGACACTGCGCGTCGAGGCGATCAACGACATGGCCATCGCGAGATTGTCGACGAGATGACTTGGACGAATGGCTAGCCCGACCCCGTCGAGATACTCGTCGACGACGTGCCGCAAGCTGGGTGCGGTGTCCGACATACCCAGGAACTTCTCCGCCGCCAGTTCCTCCGGGCGGATACTCTCCTGCGCCGCCAGACGGTGGTCGCTCGGCAGCACCACCATAAGCGGCTCCGACGCGATCGTCCGGTAGACCAGCGCCGGCCGTCCTGCCTCGCGCCGCATGAAGGCGAGATCGAGTCTGCCTTCCGCCAGCGCCCCGGCCAGCAGGGGCGAATACTGGCTCGACACGGTCACGTCGATGCTGGGCAACTGATCCTGCAAAAGCTGCATGGCTTGAGGCAGCCAGTCCATTTCCTGCCCGGTCAGAAACCCGAGCGCGAAGCGGGGTCTGGCCGGCGTGCCAGCCTGCCGCGCCGCCGAAGACGCTGCTTCCACCTGGGCCAGCACCAGCCGTGCCTTGTCCAGGAACACCTGGCCCGCCGCGGTCACCTGCACGCCGCGGGCGCTGCGGGTGAGCAGCGCCACGCCCAGCTCGTATTCCAGATCGCGTATCTGCCGGCTGAGCGAGGGCTGAGCGGTGTGCAGGCGCCGTTCCGCGGCCAAGGTCAGGCTGCCCTCCTCGGCGACTGCGATGAAATATCTCAGATGCCGAAGCTCCACCTCGGCCTCCCTGGCGCCCCGAGCCCATACTTCTAGGGCATACAAGCGGAACCAATAAAGTCTTTCCGTCGAGATCTGCCAGATCCTATCTAGCCGGTCATCGCCAAGTCCTGGCGCCGATTTCTCCGTGCTGCATCCTGCGGCGGCAGGAGACGTCAGCCGCCATGCTTCGAGAGTATCCATGATGGCCTCCCCATGCGTCTTCGTCACCGGCGCCTTGAGCGGCATCGGCCGCGCCACCGCCATCGCCCATGCCCGCCAGGGCGCTCTGGCCGCAGAACTGACCGCGCCGGGCGCTGAAGCCCTGCTCGTTCAGGCCGACGCCCGCCGCGAGGACGACGTGGAGAACCTGCTCGCCCAAGCCTCGGTCCGCTTCGGCCGGCTGGACGTCGTGGTCAACGAAGCCGGCACCGAGGGCCACCCCGGGCCGCTCACGGAGGTGACGGCGGAGGACTACCGGGAGGTCTTCGAAACCGACGTGCTCGGCACGCTGCTCGGCAGCAAGCATGCGGTGGAGGATCTCACCAGATCCGCCGCCATCGAGGCGGCCGCCCGCGGCGTGCGCGTCGTTGCCGTCGCCCCCGGCGCCACGGCAACCGCCATGCCGGACCGCCTGACGGGCTCGCAGGAGCGTCTGGCCGCCTTTGCCAACGGTCTGCCATGCGGCGCCTGGGCACGGCGGAGGAGGTGGCGGAGGCCATGATGTTCATCGCCTCGCCGCGGGCGAGTTTCGTTACCGGCGAGATACTTCACGTGAACGGCGGCAAGACCGCTTCCTGACCGCCTCCACCGACAACCGGCGTCCATCCGTCGCCAGAGAACCGTCATTCCAAAGAAAGGAAGTTTCCCATGCCAACACTGACCAACAAGACCGCCCTGGTTACCGGCGGCTCGCGCGGCATCGGCGCCGCCATCGCCAGACGTCTGGCCGCCGAGGGCGCCCAGGTTGCGATCACCTACACGAGGGGCGGCGAGGCCGCCGCCCAGGTGGTGGAAGAGATCGGACAGGCCGGCGGCAAGGCCATCGCGATCCAGGCCGATGCCATGGATGCCAATGCCGTCACTGCCGCGGTGGAACATGCCGTTGCCAGCTTCGGCGGCCTGGACGTGCTGGTGAACAATGCCGGCACCGCCATCCCCAAGGCCTTCGAGGAGACCTCGCTGCAGGAGATGGACACGATGATCGGCATCAACCTGCGCGGCGTTTTCACGACCACCCAGGCGGCGCTGAAACATCTGCGGAGCGGCGGCCGCATCATCAATATCAGCTCCGCCGTGAGCGAGCGGCTCATGGTCCCCGGTCTGGTCGCCTATGCGGCGACGAAGGGTGCCGTGAAGATGTTCACGCAGGGGCTGGCACGCGAGGTCGGTGCGCGAGGCATCACCGTCAACAGCGTCGAGCCGGGACCGATCGATACCGAGCTCAACCCCGCTGCCGGCGACTGGGCGATACCGCAGATCGCGGGCACCGCGCTGAAACGCTACGGCCACGTGGACGAGGTCGCTGCCATGGTCGCGTTCGTGGCAGGGCCTGAGGCCGGCTACATCACCGGAGCCAATCTCGCCGTCGACGGCGGCACCAACGCCTGAAGGGAGCGGGATCATGACGACACTCGCAGGCAAGACCGCGCTGGTCACCGGCGCGTCGCGCGGCATCGGCCGCGCCACGTCCGTCGCGCTCGGCAGGCAAGGGGCACAGGTGCTGGTGCATTACGGCAGCGCCGTGGCCGAGGCCGAGGCGGTGGTGGATGAGATCCGTGCCCTGGGCGGTCGTGCCCAGGCGCTCGGCGCCGATCTCTCCGCCCCGGACGCGTCGCATCGCCTCGCCGCCCAGGTGCGCGACCTCGTCGGGGCAAGACTCGACATTCTCGTCGCC
>CAXTNB010000216.1:4284-5249 GCA_964245385.1 uncultured Acetobacteraceae bacterium
GGATTTCGACCGGCTTTTCGCGGTCAATGCCCGCGCGCCGTTCTTCCTCGTCCAGCAACTTCTGCCGATCTTCGGTGAGGGAAGCTCCGTCGTGCTGCTCTCCTCGCTTGCGGCGCATGCCGCGGTCGGCACGCTGGCCGCCTACGCCATGACCAAGGGCGCCATCGACACCATGGTGAAGCATTTCGCCGCCGCGCTCGGGCCGCGCGGCATCCGCGTCAATGCCGTGGCGCCCGGCGTGGTCGATACCGACATGTCGAGCTTCACGAAGACCGAGGCAGGACAGGGTGTTACCCTTGGCATGCAGGCGCTGAAGCGCATTGCCCAGCCAGACGACATTGCCGGCGCGATCGCCTTCCTCGCGTCGGACGCGGCACGCTGGATCACCGGCGACACCATCCAGGTCGATGGCGGCTCGAAACTATGAGCGGCCTCTTCGACGCGTTGCCGGACGGGTTGAAGACCATCCGCACACGCCCTCTGATGACGATGAAACTCGCCGTGCGGCCCATGCTCGTCATCGGCCCGACGCCGCTGACCGCAAGGCGGGTCGGCGTCGTCTTCGGTGGCCAGTTCGAGGGCGAGCGGCTGTCGGGCGAGGTCATGGACGGTGGCAGCGACTGGCAATCCGTCCGCCAGGATGGCGCCACGCTGCTCGATGTGCGCCTCACCCTGAAAACCGGTGACGGCGCACTGATCGGCATGACGTATAGAGGCATCCGACAAGGTCCGCCCGACATCATCATGCGGCTGGAACGCGGTGAACCGGTCGATCCGGACGGCTACTATTTCCGGATCAACCCGATGTTCGAGACGGCATCGGGAAAACATGCCTGGCTCAACGACATCCTTGCCATCGGCATCGGCCACCGCCTCGCCGATGGCCCGGTGTACAACTTGTTCGAGGTCTTGTGATCTGAAGCCGCGGCGGCGCGCTCTGCATTCGGCGTTCGCCGGCGATCCTT
>CAXTNB010000217.1:0-5234 GCA_964245385.1 uncultured Acetobacteraceae bacterium
CGCCGGCGCGAAGCCGGTCGGCGAGCGCGCCCCCGGCGCGCGTCCCCGCTGCAACCTGCTGGGTCCGACGGCGCTCGGCTTCCGCCACCGCGACGACCTGCGCGAGATACGCGGCCTGCTCGACCGGCTCGGCGTCGAGGTGGGCGTGGTGGCGCCGCTGGGGGCGAGCCCCGCCGACCTGGCGCGGCTGGGGGAGGCCGACTTCAACGTCGTGCTGTACCCCGAGATCGCCGACGTCGCGGCGCGCTGGCTGGAGCGGCGGTTCGGCCAGCCGACCGTGCGCACGGTGCCGATCGGCGTCGGCGCCACGCGGGAGTTCGTCGCCGAGGTGGCGCGCGTCGCCGGGCTCGACGCGGCGGCGGTCGAGCAGGCCTCCAACCTGCCCTGGTACTCGCGCTCGGTCGATTCCACCTACCTGACCGGCAAGCGGGTGTTCATCTTCGGCGACGCCACCCACGCGATCGCCGCCGCCCGGGTCGCCGCGGACGAGCTCGGCTTCAAGGTGGTGGGCCTGGGCTGCTACAGCCGCGAGTACGCCCGCGAGATACGCGCCGCCGCGTCGCGCCACGGCGTCGAGGCGCTGATCACCGACGACTACCTCGAGGTCGAGGCGCAGATCGCGGCACTGCAGCCGGAGCTGGTGCTGGGCACGCAGATGGAGCGCCACGTCGCCAAGCGCCTCGGCATGCCGTGCGCGGTGATCTCGGCACCGGTGCACGTGCAGGATTTCCCCGCCCGCTTCTCGCCGCAGATGGGCTTCGAGGGCGCCAACGTGCTGTTCGACAGCTGGGTGCATCCGCTGATGATGGGCCTGGAAGAGCACCTGCTCGGCATGTTCCGCGACGACTTCGAGTTCACCCCGGACGCGGCGCCCTCGCACCTCGCCGCCCGCGCGGAACCGCAGCCGGCGCCGGCCGCCGACACCGTCATCGAGCCCGCCGGGGCGGCGAGCTGGGCGCCGGATGCGGAGCGCGAGCTCGGCCGCATCCCGTTCTTCGTGCGCGGCAAGGCGCGCCGCAACACCGAGCAGTTCGCGCGCGAGCAGGGGCTCGCCACCATCACCGTCGAGGCATTGTACGATGCAAAAGCGCACTTCGCCCGCTGAGATGGTTCCCGTCCGCGTCGTCGTCGTGACGATGGACAGTCACCTGAGCCAGGCCGCGTCGGCGGCGCACGCGACGCTGCGAGGCGAGATGCCGGGGCTCGAGCTCGCCGTCCACGCCGCGGACGAATGGGCGGGCGACGCGGCGGCGCTGGAGGCCTGCACCCGGGACATCGCCCGCGGCGACATCGTCATCGCGACGATGCTGTTCCTCGAGGACCATATCCGGCCGGTGCTGCCGGCGCTGCAGGCGCGTCGCGAGGGGTGCGACGCCATGTTCTGCTTCATGTCCGCCGGCGAGGTGGTGAAGCTGACCCGGATGGGCCGCTTCGACATGGGTGTCGAGGCCACCGGCGTGATGGCGATGCTCAAGCGCCTGCGCGGCGGCGGCCGCGGCAAGCCCGGCGGCTCCGGCGGCCGCAACCAGATGAGCATGCTGCGCCGGCTGCCCAAGCTGCTGCGCTACATCCCGGGCACCGCGCAGGACATGCGCACCTACTTCCTCGGGCTGCAGTACTGGCTGGCGGGCTCGGAGATCAACCTCGCCAACCTGGTGCGCATGCTGGTCGACCGCTACGCCAGCGGCGCCCGCCAGCCGCTCGCCGGCACGCTGAGCGTGGCGGCACCGGTCGAGTATCCCGATGTCGGGCTCTACCATCCGCGCGCCAGGGGCATGATCGCCACCAGCCGGCGCGAGCTTCCCGGCTTCGGGCGCGGCGAGGGTGGCCGCGGCACGGTGGGGCTGCTGCTGCTGCGCTCCTACGTGCTGGCCGGGAACGCGGCGCACTACGACGGCGTCATCGAGGCGCTGGAGTCGCGCGGCCTGCGCGTGGTGCCGGCCTTCGCGTCAGGGCTCGACCAGCGCCCGGCGGTCGAGGCCTACTTCATGCGCGACGGCGTGCCCGACGTCGACGCGGTCGTCTCGCTGACCGGATTCTCCCTGGTCGGCGGCCCCGCCTACAACGACGCCAAGGCCGCCGAGGAGATCCTGACGCGGCTCGACGTGCCGTACCTCGCCGTGACCCCGGTCGAGTTCCAGACCCTGGAGCAGTGGCGCGCGGACGCGCGCGGCCTGCTGCCGGTGGAAGCGGCGATGATGGTGGCGATCCCCGAGCTCGACGGCGCGACCGGCTCGATGGTGTTCGGCGGCCGCTCCGAGGCCTCGCCGGAGGGCCGCCGGCAGATGTCGGCCGATCCCGAGCGCGCCGCGATGCTGGCCGCGCGCGTCGCCAGGCTGGTGGCGCTGCGGCGCAGCGAGCGCGCGCAGCGGCGGCTGGCGATCGTGCTGTTCAACTTCCCGCCCAACGCCGGCGCCACCGGCACCGCCGCCTACCTGTCGGTGTTCGAGTCGCTGCACCGCACCCTGCGCGGGCTCGCCGACGGCGGCTACGACGTCGAGGTGCCCGACAGCGTGGCCGCGCTGCGCGCGCGCGTGCTGGAGGGCAACGCGGAACGCTACGGCACGCCGGCCAACGTCGCGGCGAGGGTGCCCGCCTCCGAGCACGTGCGTCGCGAGACCTGGCTCGCCGACATCGAGCGCCACTGGGGTGCGGCACCCGGGCGCGCCGACAGCGACGGCAGCAACATCCTGATCCTGGGGGCGCGCTTCGGGAACGTGTTCGTCGGCATACAGCCCGGCTTCGGCTACGAGGGCGATCCGATGCGCATGCTGTTCGAGCACGGCTTCGCGCCGACGCACGCCTTCTGTGCCTTCTACCGCTGGATGCGCGAGGATTTCGCCGCCCACGCGGTGCTGCATTTCGGCACCCACGGCGCGCTGGAGTTCATGCCGGGCAAGCATGCCGGCCTGTCCGGCGCGTGCTGGCCGGACCGTCTGATCGGCGACCTGCCGAACTTCAACCTGTACGCCTCGAACAATCCCTCCGAGGGCGCGCTGGCCAAGCGTCGCGCCGGCGCCACGCTGATCTCCTACATGACGCCGCCGGTCGCCAGTGCCGGGCTGTATCGCGGCCTGCTCGACCTGAAAGCCTCGATCGACCGCTGGCGCCAGCTGGAGCCGGAGACCGAGGCCGCGCCGCGCCAGGCGCTCTCGGCCCTGATCCAGGCGCAGGCCAGTGCGATCGACCTCGCCGACGCGCAGCCCGACTGGGAGGAGCAGGCGCAGGCCCGCATCGACCGGCTGCGCGAGGCGCTGGTCGAGTTCGAGCAGACGCTGATCCCGAGCGGCATGCACGTCATCGGCACGCCGCCGGACGCCGCGGCGCGCGAGGGCATGCTGGATGCCGCCGGCATCACCGACCCGGCGCGCCGCGCCGAGCTCGACCGGCTGCTCGCCACCGACCACGAGATCCCGGCGGTGCTGCACGCGCTCGACGGCGGCTACCTGCGGCCGGCCACCGGCGGCGACTTCCTGCGCACGCCGGAGGTGCTGCCCACCGGGCGCAACCTGCACGGGCTCGACCCGTTCCGCATCCCCAGCGCGTTCGCGGTGCGCGACGGCGCGCTGCAGGCGGACCGGCTGCTCGCCTGCCACGCCGGCTCCGGCCACGCCCTGCCCGAGACCGTCGCGATGGTGCTGTGGGGCACCGACAACCTCAAGACGGAGGGCGGCCCGCTGTCGCAGGTGCTGTGGCTGCTGGGAGCCGAGCCGCGTCACGACAGCTACGGCCGGCTGTGCGGGGCGCAGCTGGTGCCGCTCGAGCGTCTCGGCCGGCCGCGTATCGACGTCGTGGTGACGCTGTCGGGCATCTTCCGCGACCTGCTGCCGATGCAGACCCGGATGATCGCCGAAGCCGCACTGCTGGCGGCCGAGGCCGACGAGCCGTGCGAGCGGAACTACGTCCGCAAGCACGCGCTCGCCTTCCTGGCCAGCCACGGCGGCGACATGGCGGCGGCCGCGCTGCGCGTGTTCGGCAACTCCGACGACGCCTACGGTGCCAACGTCAACCTGCTGATCGACAATGGCGGCTGGAGCGACGAGGACGAGCTCGCCGAGGCCTTCGTCAAGCGCAAGGGCTACGCCTACGGCGTCAGCGGCAAGCCGCAGCGCCAGGACGCGCTGCTCGGCCAGATGCTGAAGACCGTCGACGTCGCCTACCAGAACCTGGATTCCGTCGAGCTCGGCGTCACCACCATCGACCACTATTTCGACGCCCTCGGCGGCATGGGCCGCGCCGTGCAGCGCGCCCGCGGCGTCAAGACCGAGATCTATATCGGCGACCAGACGCGCGGCGCCGGCACGGTGCGGACGCTCTCGCAGCAGGTCAGCCTGGAGACCCGCACCCGGGCGCTGAACCCGAAATGGTACGAGCCGCTGCTGCAGCACGGCCACGAGGGCGTGCGCCAGATCGAGGCCTGCGTCACCAACACGCTCGGCTGGTCGGCCACCACCGGCGAGGTGGAGCCCTGGGTCTACAAGCAGCTCACCGAGACCTTCGTGCAGGAACCGGCGATGCGCGAGCGGCTGTCCAGCCTGAACCCGGTCGCGTCGGCGCGCATCGTCAACCGCCTGATCGAGGCCAGCGAGCGCAAGTACTGGATGCCCGACGAGGCGATGCGCGACGAGCTGGAGCGCGCGCGCGAGGAGCTCGAGGATCGTCTCGAGGGCGTCACCATGGAGGTAGCGGCATGACCATCGTCACCAAGCCGGATCTGCTGCGACGCGCCGCGGGCGGCGGCTGCACCAGCTGCGCCGACGGCGAGGGCAGCGTGCAGGTGCGCATGGAGGCGACCCCGCGCATCGGCACCGCCAAGGTGTTCGCGGTCTACGGCAAGGGCGGCATCGGCAAGAGCACGACCTCGTCGAACCTGTCGCTGGCGTTCTCGCGGCTGGGACGTCGCGTGCTGCAGATCGGCTGCGATCCCAAGCACGACTCCACCTTCACCCTGACCAAGCGGCTGATCCCGACGGTGATCGACGTGCTGGAAGGGGTGGACTTCCATCCCGAGGAGCTGCGGCCGGAGGATTTCGTGGTCGAGGGCACCGGCGGCGTGATGTGCGTCGAGGCCGGCGGGCCGCCCGCCGGCACCGGCTGCGGCGGCTACGTGGTCGGCCAGACGGTGAAGCTGCTCAAGGAGCACCACCTGCTCGAGGACACCGAGGTGGTGATCTTCGACGTGCTCGGCGACGTGGTGTGCGGCGGCTTCGCGGCCCCGCTGCAGCACGCCGACC
>CAXTNB010000218.1:0-5227 GCA_964245385.1 uncultured Acetobacteraceae bacterium
CTACGAGGAGCTCTGCCGACTCACCCGCTCGCACAAGGTGCTGCCGATGAACTCCGGTGCCGAGGCGGTCGAGAGCGCGCTCAAGGTGGCGCGCAAGTGGGCGTACCAGGTCAAGGGGGTGCCGCCCGACGAGGCCGAGATCATCGTCTGCGCCGGCAACTTCCACGGCCGCACCCTCTCGGTGGTCTCGTTCAGCACCGACGCGATGTCGCGCACCGCGTTCGGCCCGTTCACGCCCGGCTTCCGCATCGTCCCCTACGGCGACGCGGCGGCGCTGGCGGCCGCGATCACGCCGCGCACCGCCGCCTTCCTGGTCGAGCCGATCCAGGGCGAGGCCGGGGTGATCATCCCGCCCGACGGCTACCTGCGCCGCGCCCGCGCGCTGTGCAGCGCCCACGACGTGCTGCTGATCCTCGACGAGATCCAGACCGGGCTGGGACGCACCGGCGCCCTGCTCGCCGAGGAGCACGAGGGCGTCGAGGCCGACCTCACCCTGATCGGCAAGGCGCTGTCGGGCGGCTTCTACCCGGTCTCCGCGGTGCTGTCGCACGAGGCCGCACTCGGGGTGCTGAAGCCCGGCGAGCACGGCTCCACCTTCGGCGGCAACCCGCTGGCCTGCGCGGTGGCGCGGATGGCGCTGAAGGTGCTGGTCGAGGAGGGCATGATCGAGAACGCCGCCAGCATGGGCGAGCGGCTGCAGCGGGGGCTGCGGCAGGCCACCGCCGGCTCGGCGGCGGGCGGTGCCGTGCGCGAGGTGCGCGGCCGCGGCCTGATGATCGCGCTCGAGCTGCAGCCGGATGCCGGCGGCGCGCGACGCGTCTGCGAGCGTCTGCGCGGCCGCGGCATCCTGTGCAAGGAGACGCACACGCACACCATACGCATCGCCCCGCCGCTGGTGATCAGCGCCGACGAAGTGGACTGGGCGGTGGAACAGTTCGCAAACACGATTCCGTGATTGCTATTTCGATCTGATCGTCCGATGCTACACACGGTTTCGTTATGGGGGCCGGTTTGGCGGACGGGTTGCTGACAGGTGTCTATGGCGAGGACGACGAGGCCGTCGGGCGGACGGCGGGCGGCGCCGCCGAGGAGGGCCTCGACCTGATGATGGCGGTGGATCAGCCGAAGGCTGATCCGACCGTCGCGCGCAAGCGGGCGGCGCTGCTGGACGAGCAGACCCGCCTGGTGCAGCTGCAGGCGGCGCAGGCAGCGCAGGAACAGCGGCTGCGCGTGCTGCAGGCGCGCAGCCGCTCGCGCGAGCGGGCGCTGCGGCGGTTCAGCCAGCTCATCCGGGTGGGGCTGCAGCTGTTCGCAGCCCTGGTGGCGGCGGCGGCGGCGTTCGGGCTGCTGCTGATGCTCTACGACGCCTTCAGCTACAACGCCGTGGTGGTGGAGCCGTTCGGCACGCCGCCGTCGCTGGCCGGCCGCGGCCTCAGCGGCCGTGTGGTCGCCGCCGGCCTCGCCGACGAGCTGACCCGGCTGCAGGCGGCGAGCCGACGCTCGGCCTCCAAGCGCAACCTCTCCAACGCCTGGACCGGCGAGATCCGGGTGCAGCCGTCGGAGAGCGGGTTCTCCATCGGCGGCTTCGACCGCCTGCTCAAGTCGCGCCTCGGCCACGACCTGCATGTCGGCGGCGACCTGCTGCAGACCGAGAATGGCGGCCTGGCCCTGACCGTCCGCGGCGACGGCCTGCTGTCCAAGACCTTCACCGGGGGCGCGGGACAGCTCGACCTGCTGACCCATCAGGCAGCCGGCTACCTCTACGGCACCGCGGAGCCGGCACTGTACGCGGTCTATCTCAGCGTGTCGGGACACGACGCCGAGGCCGTCGCGTTCAGCAAGGCGGCGTTCGCCGTCGCCGACAAGGCCGACCGCCCCTACATCCTCAACCAGTGGGGCAACGCGCTGTCCAACCTCGGCGGCTCGCAGCAGGAGGTGCTGACCTTCTTCCGCGCGGCGCTGAAGCTCAAGCCGGACTACTGGGCGGCGTACAACAACCTGATCGCCACGTACTGGGCGCTCGGCGACGAGGAGGGCGCCTGGCAGGCCGGGGTGGCGATGCGCAAGGCGGCCGGCGGGCGTCCGGGCAAGGCGCCGGAGCTCGACTACCAGAACTGGGACATGCTCACCTGGAACCTCTCGGTGTGGCGGGCGGAGGAGGTCACCGACGCGGACTCCCATGTCGGCGTGGGCACCGACGTGTTCATCGACGGCACCGTGATCACCGACATCGACGCGCGGCTGCACGACCCGGTCGCGGTGGCGCTGGACCTGCAGACCGCCCAGGGCGACGCCAGCGACCCGTCGCTGACGGCGATGGCGCATTTCTCGCACGGCCTGCTGGCGATGGAGGCCGGCGACACCGCCCGCGCCGTCTCCGAGATGGAGGCGTTCGGCGCGTCGAACGCGAACCCGATCGTCTCCAGCAACTACGCCCCCTACACCTGCTGGATCGCGCCGGCCGAGGAAGCGGCGGGACGCCGCGACAAGGCCGACGCGGTGCTCAAGGCCGGCGGCCACTTCGTCGACTGCTTCCGCTTCCGCGGCGACATCCTCGACGGGCGCGGCGACTGGAGCGGCGCGCAGCGCGCCTACGCCGCGGCGGTGGCGCTGGCACCCGACCTGCCCGCCGGATACTACTCCTGGGGCCTGGCGCTGGCCCGGCACGGCGACCTCGACGGCGCGGTCTCGAAGCTGGCCGCGGCCAACCGGCGCGGCCCGCACTGGGCCGATCCGCTCAAGGCGTGGGGCGACGTGCTGATGCGCCAGTCCCGCCGGCGCGAGGCGCTCGCCAAGTACGACGAGGCGCGGCAATACGCCCCGGCCTGGCAGGCCCTGCAGCAGGCGCGCGCGGCCGCCGACCGCTGAGGCACCCTGAGGCCACGACCTAATGAATCGGGGTCTGGGGCCGCCGGCCCCAGTGGGTCAAGGGCAAAGCCCTTGCCTGCTCTTCTGGATCACTCCGCTAGAGCTCGTGCACCGGTTCGCCGAGCAGTGCCGCGGCCTCGCGCATCGCGCGCTCGACGTGAAGCAGGGCCTCCTGCTCGGTCGCCATCGGCACCGCCGACAGCACCGCGCCGCTGGGCTCGAACAGCACCGCGAGGTGCGGAAGATCGGGCCGAGGACTGGGATAGACCGCCGCCGAGAGGATGCCGATCGGGCCGTTCGCCATCTGGATACGCCTCATCACGTCCGGTCGCGGCGCCGGCCCCGCCGGGTCGGGAAGAGTAGGCAGGCCGGCGCCGACGGGCAACGGCTTTCGCCGTGTCGGCCCGAGGCTGCAGCGACGCCGGCTCCCCTTCGGCACGTCGTGCTGCTAAGGCTGGGCGATGCGACCGGCCGCGCCTCGATCGGCAGAGTTCGACGACCAGCTCGCCCAGGCGGCCCGGCTGATCGGCGAAGGGCGCGACCAGGAAGCACGCGCCATGACCGAGCGCCTGCTCGCGCTCAGGCCCAGGTCCGCGGCGGCGCACCGCCTTCTCGGCCTCTGCCTGCGACAGCAGGGCGACGTCGCCGGCGCCGAGGCCTCCCTGCGCGCCGGCCTGAAGCTCGACCGCGGCGACGCCGCGCTCGCCACCGACCTTGCCGACCTGCTCGCCGCCCTCGATCGGCACGCGGAGGCGGAAAAGGTCCTGCGTGCCGCGATGGCGGTCAACCGCCGCGCCGCCGTGCTGGTGGTCAGGCTCGCGCAGGTGCTGCGGGCCGGCGACCGGGCCGAGGAGGCGCTGCACCTCACCGCCAGGTTGGCGGCGCTGCCGACGCCGGATCACGCCATCCTCGCCGAGCACGCGTCCGCGCTGAAGGCGCTCGGCCAGCCGGAGAAGGCGCTGTCCATCCACGAGCGCGCGGCGCAGATCTACCCCGACAGCGCCGTCGCCCACCACAACCTTGCCGCCAGCCTCGGCGATCTCGGCCACGCGGCACGCGCCGAACGCAGTGCCGCGCGCGCGTTGTCGCGCGGCGGCGACGCGCCGCAGACCTGGCTCGTCCAGGCCCGCGCCCTGCTCGGCCTGCGCCGTCTGGACGAGGCCGAGCGCGCCTTCCGCGGGGCGATCGCCCGCGAGCCGGGCTACGTGGACGCGCATCGCGACCTGGCGCAGCTGATCTGGATGCGCACCGAGGATCCGGCTGCCGCGACGGCGCTGCTGGACGCCGAGCTTCGGGCCGATCCGGGCCGGCACGCGCTCTGGGCGCTGCGCGCCAACCTGCTGCATCACGCCGGCGACCTCGACGGGGCACTCGCCACCCTGCTCGCCGCGATCCGGATCCACCCGGACCAGCCGGCCCTGCAGCTCTCGGCGTCGCGCATCGCCGCCCTGGCCGGTCAGGCGGACGCGGCGGTGCGATACGCCGAGCGTGCCGCGGCACTGGCGCCGGGCGACCACGCCGAGGCGGCGCTGTTCGCCGCCTGCGTCGCCGCCGGACAGCCCGAGCGGGCCGACGCGATCGCGAGCCGGATGGTCGAGCGTCGCCCGTCGGACCAGCGCGCGCTGGCCTACCGGGCGACGGCCTGGCGCCTGCTCGGCGACCCTCGCTACGCGACGCTGTACGACTACGCGGCCCTCGTGCGCAGCTGGCGGATGGACGTGCCGGACGGATGGGACAGCCTCGACGCCTACCTCGCCGACCTCGCCCGCGCGCTCGGCGGCGTGCACGCCTTCCGCACCCACCCGCTGGATCAGTCGCTGCGGCACGGCAGCCAGGCCGCCCACCTGCTGAGTTCCGATGATCCGACCATCCGGGCCTTCTTCCGGGCGGTGGATGGGCCGATCCGGCGCCACCTGGCCGACCTCGGCAGGGGTGCCGACCCGCTGCGCGTCCGCAACACGGGGGGCTACGGCTACCAGGGCGCCTGGTCGGTGCGCCTGCGGCCGGGGGGCTTCCACACCGATCACATCCATCCCGAAGGCTGGCTGTCGTCCGCCTGCTACGTCGCGCTGCCGCCGACCGAGGCGGCGAGCCGGGAAGCCTGGATCAAGTTCGGCGAGCCGGGGATCCCCACGCGGCCGGCACTGGGACCGGAGCATTTCGTCAGGCCGGAGCCGGGGCTGCTGGTGCTGTTCCCCTCCTACATGTGGCACGGGACGGTGCCGTTCCGCGGTGACGCGACGCGGCTGAGCGTGGCGTTCGACCTGGTGCCGCAACGCGCGCGGGATGCGGCGCCCGACCGATAGCCGGCCGACCGCGCGACCGCCGGTCGGGCGCGTCACGACGTCGGGAGCGGAGC
>CAXTNB010000219.1:0-5175 GCA_964245385.1 uncultured Acetobacteraceae bacterium
GTGCGAAGGATCGTCTGCGCCAGTCCGGCCTGCCTCACCGCGCAGGGCGTGCCGGACCGGCCGCAGGACCTCGCGGGGAAGGCTTGCGTGACGCACGACTTCACCGAGGCCGCTGCCGAGTGGACGTTTCCCGTTCCGCCGTCGAACGCCGGCCTGTCTGTGCCCATCCGCTCGCGCTTGTCGGTGACGACCGCCGCGGCGGCGATCGAGGCGGCGACGGCCGGGATCGGCTTCACGCGACTTCTCTCCTATCAGGCGGCCGGCGCGGTCGGACGCGGCGAGCTGCGGATCGTCCTCGCCGGGTTCGAACCGGAGCCGATGCCGGTCAGCCTGGTCCACCAGGGACGGGCCGCCCTGCCTTTGAAGATCAGGTCGTTCCTCGACTTCGCTGCGCCGCGTCTGCGGGCATCCCTCGCCGCCTTCGAACCCGCGGCTCGAGACCCTGCGCCCGGGAGGCCGTAGCGGCGCGCGGACATGACGTCCGGGCGCTCCAGCGGCCGAGGAGGGCGAGGCACGACCGCCTGCCGCCACGCATGAACGACCACCGGTGCCACGAACCTGAACCCGCGCCGCTTCGACGCGGAGGACGGCACCGGCCTGCCAGCCTGTACCGCCATCCGGACGCTGGGCGATCAGCCTGGGTCCGGCCAACGCCACTCTGGCCAGAGGTCTGACAAGACCGCCTCAACGAGAACTTGAAGAAAAACACGTTGCCGCGCCGATGAGGGAGGCGAACGATGGCAGCGTCGGGCGCCGGAACAGGCGCGGGAGGAGATGGCCGTCATGGCATCCGCAGCACCTGAAGGACGCTATACATCCTACCTGGTGCTGGTGGCACTCGCAGGCTGGGCTCTTGCCTCCTACGACGTGAACCTGCTGGTCATCGCGCTGCCGGACGTTGCCCGCGGACTGCACATCTCGGAGACCGGCATCGGTGTGCTGGGCTTCTTCGTGTATGCGGCACAGTTCTGCATCACGATCTTCGCCGGCTACGGGATGGACCGGTTCGGACGCCGCAGGGTCTGGATGTTCTGCCTGACCGGCACGGCGCTCTTTACCGGACTGACCTACTTCGTGCAGCACTTCTGGGAGCTGGTAGTGGTCCGCGCGCTGGCGTCGGGCCTCGCCTACTCGGAGCTCGCGGTGTCGATCACCATCGTCAACGAGCAGGTGCCGGCCCAGCGGCGCGGCCTGCTCTACTCGGTGGTGCAGGGTGGCTGGCCGCTGGGCGTGTTCCTGGCGTCCGGGATATACCTCGCCTTCGGCAGCTATGGCTGGCGCTTCGTGTTCCTGCTCGGCGTCTTGCCCATCGTCGCGGTGATCATCGGCCGAGTGTTCATCAGGGAGTCGGAACGCTTCGAGCATGTCGAGCAGGTCAAGCAAGCACGCCGAGCCGGTGATCAGCCGCGATTGCGGGCGTTGCTCGCGCATCACGCCGTGGCGGTCGAAGAAATCGATCGGGTGACGGTCGGGCAGCTGTTCGCGAAGGCCGGCTACGTCCGTCGACAGCTCATACTGCTCTCGGTCACCTGGGTGATCTACGGCACCAGCTACGTCGCCACGAATTTCTACATCACCTACTGGCTGACCAAGTTCAAGGGCTTCACATCGACGGGCGCCAGCACCTTGTTGCTGGCGTGCGGCGGCATCGGCTTCTTTTTCTACATCATCGGTGGCTGGCTCGGCGAGCGTTACGGACGGCGCGAGGTGATCATCGTGACCGGAGCACTGGTAGCACCGCTGAGCCTGCTGTTTCTCGTCGTGCATCAGCACTGGCAGGTCGTGCTGGTGTACTTCCTGCTCTACCAGGCCACCAACGGCACCTGGTCCGGCGCCGGCTACGCCTACCAGGGTGAAAGCTTCCCGACACGCGTTCGCGGCAGCGCGATCGGCTTCCTGAGCGCCATGCAGGTTCTAGGCTTCGTCGTCGGAACCATCTTGTGGACGCTGCTGAGCGGCAGCGTCAGTTCCGACGTGACGTGGCTCGTTCTGGCGGTGGCGGTTTCGGTCGGACTCTGGACGACGGTGCTGCTCCGATCGATACCGCCCAAGCAGGAGCTGGAGGCGATCAGCCAGTAGCCGGCGACGTCGCCCGGGACGGAAGAGCCTGCTTGGTCCCGGGATGTGATGGTGCGATCTTCCCGCGCGACCGATGCCGAGCCAAACCCTGAACCGTTCGTCATGCTGTCTTGTGCGTTCGTCGTGAGCGGCGCACTCTCTCGGCGTCTTCGCTTCGATGGTTGTCATGAACGCCCACCAAGAAAGGGCGACGGAGGAGAGATGTCCCGAACCCGTACGGCGGTCGCCATGTGCTGCATGGCCGCAACCGCCATCGCCATCGCGTCGTCCGCTCGAGCGCAAGGTGCGCGCGCGGTTCCTGCCGTTGTCGGGCCGATATCAGGAACCAGCGCGACCGATCACCCGTTCAACGCGGCCGCCTACCAGATCGTCCCGATCGACCTCGCCAAGGTCGGCTATCGCGAGGACGAGTATTTCCTCAGCGGACGCGCCAACGTCTACCAGTACAGCAACGTGGCCGATCCGACCGACAACGCCGTCGAGGTGCTTCGTTCCGGTCCCTATACGAACCGCATCCTGGTTCGCCGTCCGGTCGACCCGACGCGGTTCAGCGGAAACGTCGTCATCGAGGTCCTGAATGCCACCAACGACTACGACCTGCCGATCTACTGGTCTTATGATCACGACTACTTCACCAGCCGCGGCGATGTCTGGATCGGGATCACCGGCAAGCCGGTCACCATCGCCGGCCTGAAGAAGTTCAATCCGGCCCGCTACGCGTCGCTGTCCTGGGCCAACCCGAACCCGAACGAGACCGACGCCACCTGTCCCACCCTGTACAGCATCGTGGGGGGCGCCAGCCACGCGACCGAGGACGGCCTGCTCTACGACGTGCTGAGCCAGACCGCCTCGCTGATCCGCAGCCCGAGCCCGAGCAACCCGCTGCGCGGCTACGCCGTGCGCGAGGTCTACGCTGCCGGTTATTCGCAGAGCGCGATCGCTCTGGTCGGCTACATCAACGCCATCACCCCCGGTATCTCGGGCTCCCCAATCTTCGACGGCTATCTGGTCGGTTCCGGCTTCGGCATCCAGGCGCCGCTCAACCAGTGCAGTCCCGAGCCCGCCGCCTTCGACCCGCGCAACGTGCTGCGCTCGAAGAACGCCGCGATCATCGCGACGCAGTCCCAATCCGACTACGCCAGCGCCCGCCAGGCCTACCGGCCCGACAGCGACGTGCCCGAAGACCGCTATCGTTACTTCGAGGCCGCCGGTCCCTCGCACGTCGTCGTCCAGCAGACGACGTCCGCCCCGGATGCCACCGACACCCATGCCGCCGGCGGGACGACCCTTCTCGAGGACTACACCACCTGCCAGGCCGGAGCACAGCTCAACGATTTCCCCGGCGCCGACCTTCTTGACGTGAGCATAGCCTTGATGGAGGGCTGGGTCGGAGCGGGCAAGCTTCCGCCGCATGCCCCGCTGCTCGCTGCGACCGGAACCGCGCCGAACCTGACCGAGACCCTCGACGCCTACGGCAACGCGGTCGGCGGCGTGCGCGCTCCCGAGGTCGACGTCCCGGTCGCGACCTATACCAGTGCGACCGGCACGTCGAGCCTGAACTGCTCCCTGTCGGGACAGGTCATTCCTTTCGGGAGCACGCGGCTGAAGACCCTCTATCCGACGACCGACGGCTATCTGCTGCAGGTCGTGAACGACGCTCTGGGCATCGCCAGGCAGGGCTTCCTCACGCCCGACGACACGATCAAGACGATCATCAATGCCTATGATCGCAAGGTCCCCTGACCCCACCCGGGGCTTCGGCGCCGCTTCCGTTCCCGAGCCGGGTCGTCAGATGCCGATGACGTCTGCGGAGGCCGCGGCGGCGGCGGCCTCCGCGGCCTCCAGCATGGTCCAGTAGACCTGGCTGTTCTCGTAGGCCCGGTCGAACACCGGCTTGAGACGGGCGTAGGTGTCGGCCCAGCGCGGGTTGGGCCGGATCTCGCCGGTGAAGCGCACCAGCCGCGACACCGCGGCGGACAGGTCCGGGTAGAGCCCGATCCCGGTGCCGGCCAGCATCGCGCAGCCGAGCACGCCGCACTCCTCCGCCGCGGTGGTCAGGATCGGGCAGCCATAGAGGCTCGCCTTGATCTCCAGCCACAACGCCGTCCTGGCGCCGCCGCCGGCGGCCACCATGCGGTCGAGCCGGTTGCCGGCCGCCTCCATGATCGCCAGGTTGCGGGCGGCGGCGAAGGCGACGCCTTCCATCACCGCGCGATGCAGCTCCCCGGTGCCGTGCGCGCTGGTCAGGCCGATGAACTGCGCGCGCGAGTTGGTGCGCTCGCCGAGGCGCTCGCCGTTGAGATAGGGCAGGAACAGCAGCATGCCGGCCCCCGCCGGCGCTTCCGCGGCCAGGGCGACGACGCGGCCGTACTCGTAGCCCTTCTCGTGGAAGGCGCGCCTCGCCCAGCGCATCGCGTCGCCGCCGGCGTCCAGGATGGTGAAGGCCGACCAGTTCGGCAGCGCGCCGCGCACGTTGCTGATGATCGGATCCAGCACCGGCGCGGCGGTGCACAGGGTCAGCAGGGTCGAGGTGCCGGTCACGTCGGAGGCGAGGCCGGGCTCGACGACGCCGGATCCCAGCAGGGCCGCGGGATAGTCGCTGATGCCGACCACCACGGGGACGCCTTCCGGCAGGCCGGTCTCGGTCGCCGCCGGCCGCGACACGCCCGCCAGCACCTCGTGCGGCTCGCGGATCGGCGGCAGCAGGCCGGCGTCGATGCCGAGACGCTGCGCCAGCGCGCCGCTCCAGCCGCCGCGCGCCACGTCGAACAGGTAGGTGCAGGACGCTTCCGCCGCGTCGATGGCGGCCGCACCGGTCAGCCTGAAGTTGATCCAGTCCTTCGGGCTCAGCACCCGCACCGTCCGCGCGTACTCCGCCGGCCGGTGCGCCTTCAGCCACTGCAGCTTGAAGCCCCACCAGGCCACCGAGGGCGGGTTTCCCGCCACCGGCAGCAGCGCCCGCCAGGGCTGCTCGGCGGTGAAACGGTCGAGCTCAGCGCGGTTGCGCTTGTCGTTCCACAGCGGCACCGCCGCCAGCGCCGCCCGCCCGTCGGCATCCACCAGCACGGTCGCGTGCATCTGGCCGCAGGCGCCGAT
>CAXTNB010000220.1:0-5163 GCA_964245385.1 uncultured Acetobacteraceae bacterium
GTCCGGGGGCCGGGCTGTCGCGCGTCGTGGTGATCGGGCTCGGCCGCGCCGCCGAGCTCGACGCGCGCGCCGCGGAGGCGGCCGGAAGTGCCGCGTCGTCCGCGCTCAAGGGCAGCCCGGTGGGCTTCCTCGACGCCTCCGGGCTGAGCGGGGCGCTGGCCGCGCACGCGGCGCTCGGGGCGCGGCTCGGGGCGTATCGCTTCGATCGCTACCGCACCCGCGAGAAGCCGGAGGACAAGCGTCGGCTGGCCACGCTCGGCGTGCTCACCGACGCGCCCACCGGCGCACTGGGGGCGGCGCGCGACGCCTGGCCGTCGCTGGCCGCGGTGGCGCACGGCGTGTTCATCGCCCGCGACCTGGTCAGCGAGCCCGCCAACGTGCTCAGCCCGCCGGTGTTCGCCGACCGCATCGAGGCGCTGGCCGGATCCGGCCTCGGCCTCGAGGTCGAGGTGCTGGGTCCGGCGGCGATGGCGGCACTCGGCTTCGGCGCCCTGCTGGGCGTGGCGCAGGGTTCCGACCAGGAGCCGCGCTGCGTCATCATGCGCTGGAACGGCGGCGGCGACGAGGCGCCGGTGGCCTTCGTCGGCAAGGGGGTGACGTTCGATTCCGGCGGCATCTCGATCAAGCCGGCCGGCGGCATGGAGGACATGAAGTGGGACATGGCCGGCGCCGGGGCGGTGGTCGGGCTGATGGCCGCGCTCGCCGGGCGGCGCGCCCGGGTCAACGCGGTGGGCCTGGTCGGGCTGGTCGAGAACATGCTGTCCGGCAGCGCGCAGCGCCCCGGCGACGTGGTCACCAGCCATTCCGGCCAGACCATCGAGGTGATCAACACCGACGCCGAGGGCCGGCTGGTGCTGGCGGACGTGCTCTGGTACGCCCACGAGCGCTTCAAGCCGCGTTTCATGATCGACCTCGCGACCCTGACCGGAGCGATCGTGGTCGCCCTCGGCCACGAGCATGCCGGGCTGTTCTGCAACGACGACGCGCTGGCGCAGCAGCTGCTCGAGGCCGGGCTCGCCTCCGGCGAGGCGCTGTGGCGGATGCCGATGGGCGAGGCCTACGACAAGCTGCTGCGCTCCGACATCGCCGACATGAAGAACATCGGCGGCCGCCCCGGCGGCTCGATCACGGCGGCGCAGTTCCTGCAGCGCTTCGTGGGCGACGTGCCGTGGGCGCACCTCGACATCGCCGCCACCGCCTGGAGCAGCAAGGACGCGGCGACCGTGCCCAAGGGCGCCACCGCCTTCGGCGTGCGCCTGCTCGACCGGCTGGTGGCGAGCCGCTACGAGACCTGACGCCCGGAACCATGGCCGAGGTCGGCTTCTATCACCTGACCCGCAGCAGCGCCGAGCAGGCGTTGCCGCGGCTGCTGGAACGCACGCTCGAGCTCGGCAAGCGGGCGATGGTGCGGGTCGGCGACGAGGCCCGTGCGGCAGCGCTCGACGAGGCGCTGTGGAGACTGCCCGAGCCGATCTGGCTGCCGCACGGCACCGCCAGCCTCGGCTGCGCGGAGCTGCAGCCGGTGTTCATCGCGGGATCGTCCGACGCCGCGGCGGCGCCGAACGGGGCGAGCTTCCTGTTCCTGCTCGACGGCGTGGAGGCGGCGGCGGAGCCGTTCGAGCGCGTGTTCGACCTGTTCGACGGCGGCGACGCGGCCGCGGTCGCCGCGGCGCGCGGCCGCTGGTCGGCCTTGAAGCAGGGCGGCCATCGCCTGACCTACTGGAGACAGGACGCGAAAGGCTGGCAGAAGGCCGGCTGAGCCGCGACGGCAGGCAACCGCGGACGGGTGCTGCCGGTTCTGCCCGTAGCAGGAGGATCTGATGCGCGACGACGACACGCGGCCGACGGAGACCATCGACCCGGACGCCAGGACGGCCAGCCACGAGCACGTGAACCAGCCGGGCATGACCAACGGCATACCGGATGCCCTGGAGCAGGGCGTCTCCAAGTCCTACCCGCACAGCGAGCGGGAGAAGAGCGAGAGCGCCGGCGGCGGCGCGGGCGGCGGTGCCGCGGGAAGTACGGCCGGAAGCAGGGAGGACGGCGGCGGTTCCAAGCCGTGAGCGGGACCGCGCGACGGGTCCGTCTGCATGACGGCTCGACCGTGCCGGCACTCGGCCAGGGCACCTGGAACATGGGCTCGGACCGTGCCAGCTGGAAGCGCGAGTGCCACAGCCTGCGGCTCGGCATCGAGCTCGGCATGAGCCTGATCGACACCGCGGAGATGTACGGCGACGGTGCCTCGGAGCGCCTGGTCGGCGAGGCGATCGCCGGGCTGCGCGACCAGGTCTACCTGGTCAGCAAGGTGCTGCCGAGCCACGCCACCAAGGACGGCGTGCGGCGATCCTGCGAGGCCAGCCTGAAGCGGCTCGGCACCGAGCGGATCGATCTCTACCTGCTGCACTGGCGCGGCAGCGTGTCGCTCGGCGAGACCATAGACGGGTTCGAGCTGCTGCGCCGCGACGGCCTGATCGGCGACTGGGGGGTGTCGAACTTCGACCTCGACGACATGCAGGCGCTGGTCGGGCTGGCCCGGCCGCGCGGCTGCCTGGCCAACCAGGTGCTGTACAACCTGGAGCATCGCGGCATCGAGTTCGACCTGCTGCGCTACGGCCTCGACCAGGGCGTGCCGCTGATGGCGTACTCGCCGGTCGGCCAGGGCGGCGCGCTGCTGGGTCATCCCGCGCTGGCGGCGGTCGCTCGCCGCCACGGCAAGACGACGGCGCAGCTGGCACTCGCCTGGACGCTGCGGCATCAGAACGTGATCAGCATCCCCAAGGCGGGCACGGCGACGCACGTCCGCGAGAACGCCGAGGCGGCCTCGATCGTGCTGGACGACGAGGACCTGGTGGAGCTCGACCGCGCCTTCCCGCCGCCCGACCGTCCGGTGCCGCTGGAGATGCTGTAGCGTCGCCGGCCCGACCGGTCACGGCTGCGTCGCGACCTCGTCCGGCACCTCCTCCTGCAGCGCCTCCGCATCGGCCTTCAGCCTGCGGAAGCTGCGTCGGCTGAACGGCAGCATCACCAGGTAGATCAGCCCGGCGCCGGCGAGTGCGGCCCAGGGATCGGCGATCAGGATGGCGGTGGAGCCGCAGACGCCGAGCAGCATCGGCAGCACCGCGTCGGCCGGCACCTTGAAGTTCTTGAACGACCAGACCGGCAGGGTCGAGACCAGCAGCAGGGCGACGCCGATCAGCATGACGGCGACGAACAGCGGGTGGCGGGCGGCGGCGAGCAGCCCCGGCCAGTGCAGCTTGTTCGCCTCGAGCCCGACGAACAGCGGGAACAGCGCCAGTCCCGCCCCGGCCGGCGCCGGCACGCCGGTGAAGAAGTTGTAGGCGTAGGTCGGCGCCTCCGCGGCGCCGGGGGCCGCGTTGAACCGTGCCAGGCGCAGCGCCATGCACACCGTGAACAGGATGCAGGGCAGGAAGCCGTAGCGGCCGCCGGCGTGCAGCGACCACAGGTAGAGGATGAAGGGCGGCGCGACGCCGAAGCAGAGGAAGTCCGACAGGCTGTCGAACTCGGCGCCGAAGCGGCTGGTGGCGCGCAGCATCCTGGCGATCCGGCCATCCACCCCGTCGATGCAGGCGGCGAACAGCAGCGCCGCCGCCGACAGCCCGAAACGACCGTCGAGCCCGGAGCGCATGGCGCTCAGGCCGGCGCACAGGCCGACCATGGTCAGGATGTTGGGGATCAGGCGGTTGAAGGACTGCCCGCGAAACCGCGGCCGGTTGTCCCGCCGCCCCAGCCGCCGCAGCCGCTTCAGGCGGCGCTTGCGGACCGGCGGGGTCTGCTCAAAGCTGGGCAAGGACGGTTTCGCCGCCGATCGTGGTCTGTCCGACCGCCGCCAGCGGCTCCACCCCGGGCGGCAGGTAGAGGTCGGTGCGGCTGCCGAAGCGGATGATGCCGAACCGCGCGCCGGTGGCGAAGCCGTCGCCCTCGCGCGCCGTGCACAGGATGCGTCGCGCGACCAGGCCCGCGACCTGCACCACGGCCATCTCGCGCCCGTCGGCGAGGCGTAGCGCGATGGCGTTGCGCTCGTTGTCGTCGCTCGCCTTGTCCAGGCTCGCGTTGAGGAACCGCCCGGCGTGGTAGACGACGCGGGTGACGGTGGCGGCGGCCGGCATGCGGTTGACGTGCACGTCGAGCACCGAGAGGAAGATCGCGATGCGCCAGCGCGGCTCCGCCCCCAGCCCGAGCTCCGGCGGCGGCGGGGTGCGCATGATCGAGACGATGTGTCCGTCCGCCGGCGCCACCACGACGCCCGGACGCAGGGGCGGGATCCGGTCGGGATCGCGGAAGAAGTAGAGGCAGAACGACCCGAACACGCCGCCCGCCGCGGCCAGCCAGCGAAAGCGCCTGCCGAGCGCGGCGGCGCCGACCATCGTCAGGGCGGCGGCGGCGAGGAACGGCCGGCCGGCCGGGTGCGGCGGCGCCAGGACGAGCTTGAACGAGCGGATCAGCGAGGACATGCGGCGGCGTTCATCGATGGTTCACCTTTCTTGGTCAAGGTCGCACTTGGTCGAGCGCCCGATCGCCCGTCAAGCGCGGCATGGAGGTGGGCGTCGGGGACGGGAGGAACGCGTGGAGCGGGTGGAAAGTGGCGATCAGGCCGGCACGGGGTGCTACGGCAGCCTCGGCATGTTCGACGTCGACCAGGGCGGCCGGCTCAGCCCCAGCCTGCCGGCGTCGAAGCTCGGAATGGAGTTCCGCTGGCGCGAGCGGCCGGTGACCACCTCGCTGCGCGCCGAGGAGGACGCCCCGGTCGGCACCATGGTGTTCCGCACCCGTGTCGGCCGCGTGCCGAGCAGCGCGATCGCCGCGGCGGCGCGCCCCGATGCGTTCGAGCTGCTGCGCTGCCTGCCGGCGCTGCTGCCGGAGCGCTGGACGCTCACGGTGGGGGCCGACCACAGCCTGCAGATCGAGGCTGAGCTGCCGGTGGCGATGCCGGCGCTGGTGAGCGACCTGCTGGTGCCGACGGTGCAGTTCTGCCTCGCGGCCTCGCCGCTGCTAGACCTGCTGGAGGAGAACGCGATGGGGATGCGCGCCTAGCAGGATGTGAAACGGCGGAGCGTGGGGTCTCGAGTGGGGGTCTGGGGCCCTCGGCGCCAGTGGGTCAAGGGCACAGCCCTTGCCTCCGGCGGCCATCGCGGCGGCGACCAC
>CAXTNB010000221.1:0-5145 GCA_964245385.1 uncultured Acetobacteraceae bacterium
CATCTGCGCGTGCGCCGCGTGCATCGGCAGCAGGCAGGGCAGGCAGGCGAGGCAGAGGATGAGCAGGTTCAGGCGCAGCAGACGGGAGATCATCGACGGGTCTCGGACATTCTGGTTTCGCTCGACGCATGCCGCGGGCGGCGTGACGCATCCATAGGATACCGGGTGCGCCGTGGCGATGGCAATCGCGCGGCGGCACCGCTCTTCCTGGTTCCGACGGTCTGCGGGATAGTGCGGCGATGCAGCCGAACCTGCGCTCCCTGCCGTTGCGTGCCGATCCGACCCGCCGTCGCGACCACGGTCCGGGCCGCTCGTGAGCCCGCCGCCGACGCAACGCTTCGGTGCGGCGTGGCTGCGTGCCCGGTTGCTGAACCTCCGGCCGCTGCGGCCGCCCGACCTGGCCGCCGCCCAGGAGCCGGACGCGAGTCTGCGGCGCGGCGCGGTCCGACAGGCCGCGGTGCTGGTGCCGATCCTGCCCGCGCCGGCACGGATGGTGCTGCTGACCCGACGCTCGGCGCTGCTGCGCACCCATTCCGCCCAGGTCAGCTTCCCCGGCGGCCGCCCGGACCCGGAGGATGCCGGTCTCGCCGCGACCGCGCTGCGCGAGGCGCGCGAGGAGATCGGGCTGGATCCGGCGCATGTCAGCCTGCTCGGCACGCTGCCGCGGCAGGGCACGCACGCGAGCAATTACGACATCACGCCGTTCGTCGGACTGCTGGCTCCGGAGGCGCGCTGGGCCGCCGCGCCGGACGAGGTGGACGCGATCTTCGGCCTCGACCTCGCGGTGCTGATGGATCCGGACGCGCCGCGCCGGATCGAGGACGGGCTGCGTCGCGGCAGCTGGTCGTGGCCGCATCCGGATCATGATATCTGGGGCGCCACGGCCGCGATCCTGGTCCAGCTGGCGCGAGTGCTGCGCGGCGACTGACCCGGCCGACGTGAGATGCCGCGAGGCACGGTCGGGAGGAACTGTCATGGAAGCGGACGCGATGCGGGAGATGTTCTCCCGGGCGATGTCGGCGATGTATCGCCGCGAGGTGCCCCAATACGGCACGCTGCTGGAGCTGGTCGCGACCATCAACCGGCGCGTGCTGGACGAGGACGGCGCGATGTCCGACGATCTGGGTCGGCCTGGCGAGCGCGAGCGGCTCGACGGCGAGCGGCACGGCGCGATCCGCGTCGGCCTGCCCGAGGAGCTGCGGCTGCTGCGCCGGCTGTTCGCGGTGCTGGGCATGGTCCCGGTCGGCTACTACGACCTCGCCGCCGCCGGCGTGCCGGTGCATTCCACCGCCTTCCGCGCCACGGCCGCGGAGTCGCTGCGACGCAGCCCGTTCCGGCTGTTCACCTCGCTGCTGCGGCTCGACCAGATCGAGGACCCGGCGCTGCGGGCGCAGGCGACGGCGATCCTGCGCCGGCGTCGCATCGTCACCCCGCGCGCGGTCGCGCTGATCGAGCGGTTCGAGGCCGAGGGCGAGCTCGACGACGCGTCGGGCGAGGAGTTCGTCGCCGAGGCGCTGCACAGCTTTCGCTGGCACGACGCGGCCACCGTCGACCTGGCGACCTACGAGGCGCTGCGCGCAGCGCACCCGCTGATCGCCGACATCGCCTGCTTCCAGGGCCCGCACATCAACCACCTGACGCCGCGGGTGCTCGACATCGATGCGGCACAGGCGGCGATGCAGGCGCACGGCCTGTCGGTCAAGCCGCAGATCGAGGGGCCGCCGCGGCGGCGCTGCCCGATCCTGCTGCGCCAGACCAGCTTCAGGGCGCTCCGCGAGCCGGTGCGCTTCGGCGCCGAGCAGGGCCAGCACACCGCCCGCTTCGGCGAGATCGAGCAGCGCGGCGTGGCGCTGACCCCGGCGGGACGCGCGCTCTACGACCGGCTGCTGGCCGAGGGCGACCCGCGCGGCTTCGACGCCTTCCCGGACGATCACGCGACGCTGCGACGCGACGGGCTCGCCTACTACCGCTTCGTGCCGGTCGCCGACGTGCCGCTCGGCGCGCAGAGCCTGGACGAGGCGATCGAGGCCGGATCGGTGCGCGCCGAGCCGATCCTGTACGAGGACTTCCTGCCGGTCAGCGCTGCGGGCATCTTCCGCTCGAACCTCGCCGGCGGCGCCGCCGGGACCCAGTCCGCGTCGCCGCGACAGGGCGCCCTCGAGGAGGCGCTGGGATGCGACATCCTCGATGCGACCGCGCTCTACGCGTCGCAGAGTGCGGCGTCGGCGAACGCGATCGCCCTGTAGTCCTCGCCCGCTTCCGGCGGGGCGGACCCGGCAGCCAGCCACGTCCCGACGAGACCTCGGGAAGGGTCGGCCGGTTTACACATTGTTCAGGATTTTCGTTGCACATTCGTTTCAACGCCACCCGCGTCCAGATCCGGAGGAATGCAACGTTGAGCCGCCCCGTGCTGCAGACCTTCGCCGCGATCGCCATCCTGCTGTGCGCCGCCGTCGTCCGTGCCGAGCCGCCGGCCGCCGCGGACGCCTCGCTCGCGGCGCTGAAGGCCAAGTACAGGCGCGCGGCCTCGATCCCGTTCCCGGCCGACAACCCGTACTCCGACGCCAAGGCGGCACTCGGCGCCATGCTGTTCTTCGACCCGAGGCTCTCGGTCGCGGGGACCATGTCCTGCGCGACCTGTCACAATCCGGGCGTGTCCTGGCAGGACGGCATGCCGAAGTCCGTCGGCCACGACGAAAAGCCGCTGCCGCGCGCCACCCCCACCGTGATCAACCTGGCCTGGGCCGACCTGATCATGTGGGACGGCCGCAAGGACGGTCTCGAGGACCAGGTCAGCGGTCCGGTCGGCACCGCCGCCGAGATGGGAGGCTCGCTGCAGCAGGCGGTCGGCGCCGTCGCCGCGGTGCCGGCCTACGGCCGCGCGTTCACCAGGGCGTTCGGCACCGACAAGGTGACGTTCGGGCGGATCGCCCAGGCGATCGCCACCTTCGAGCGAACGCTGGTCAGCAACAAGGCGCCGTTCGACCGCTGGATCGACGGCGACGAGGGCGCCATCGACGCCGCCGCCAAGCGCGGCTTCTCCCTGTTCAACGGCAAGGCCAACTGCGCGGCCTGCCACTCCGGCTGGCGCTTCACCGATGACGGCTTCCACGATATCGGGCTGCCCAGCCTGGATCCCGGCCGCGCGGCACAGGTGCCCGACGAGCCGTTGCTGCAGCACGCCTTCAAGACGCCGACGCTGCGCAACGTCAGCCAGCGCGCGCCCTACATGCATGACGGCTCCATCGCGACTCTGAGCGCGGTGGTCGTGCACTACGACACCGGTTTCCTCGACCGCCCCAGCCTGTCGCCGGAGATGCGGCGACTGGGCCTGTCGGAGGGCGAGACGAACGACCTCGTCGCCTTCATGCGCACGCTCACCAGCGTGGACGATCCCGTCGCCCTGCCGAACCTGCCCAGGAAGGAAGAGAACCCAGATGAATAAGCTGCTGCCCTGCATGCTGCTGCTGCCTCTGGCACTGGCCGCTGCCTCGCCCGCGCGCGCCGATCAATCGGTCGACCAGAAGGACAAGCAGTTCTCGCGGGACGCCGTGACGGTGAAGCCCCGAGAGGCGATCAGCTTCACCAACAGCGATCAGGTCACCCACGACCTGTCGGTGAAGAAGCCGGACGGCTCGCGCATGAAGAGCGTCATGCAGAAGCCCGGCGACGCGAGCAAGATCACCTTCGACGACCCCGGCGACTACAAGGTCCAGTGCCTGATCCATCCCAAGATGAAGCTGACGGTCACCGTCCAGTAGCTAGCTGCGCGCCCATCCCCGCCGCCGGAGCATACGATGCCGATCACCTTCAAGATCCTGATCGCCAACCTGGCGATGACGCTGGTCACCATCGGGCTCGGCCTCTACGCCCTGCAGGGCGAGCGCATGCTGGGCGACACCGCGCTGCGCATGTACGACCAGGCCTTCATGTCGGTGAACTTCGCGCGTAGCGGGCAGACCAAGTTCGAGCGGGTGAAGACGCTCTACGCCGCGGCCAGGGCGCAGGCGCCCGCGGCCCCGGAACCGAGCGAGCGCCAGCGTCTGCTGGCCGTCGCCCGCGGCGCCGGCACCCCTGCGGCCGCGACGGCGGTGGGACCGAGCCCGGCCGCGGTGCACGAGGCGATCGGCTCCGTGCTCGACGACCTGGACGTCGCGATCGAGCGGGCGATGTCGGATGCCACCCGCGACGCCGCCAGGCAGCTCCGCGGCAAGGTCGCGGCGCTGGCGACCGGCACCGCGGATCCGGCCGCACTCGACCGCGCCTCGTCCACGTTCGACGACGTGATCGAGAGCTTCGCCCAGGACGGCTACACGTTTCGCAGCGACGCCGAGACCGACATGATCCGCAACCAGCACTGGACCCGGATCGTGATCGGCGGCGCGATCGGCCTCGGCGTCCTGTTCACCGTGCTGCTCACCCGTTCCGTGGTCCCGGCGCTGCGCCGGGCGGCGGCCGTCGCGACCTCGGTGGCGGACGGGCGCCTCGACAACGAGATCCGGCTGCCGCGGCGCATCGGCCGCAGCGAGACGGCCAAGCTGCTGCTCGCGCTGTCGCACATGCAGGCCCGCATCCTGCGCGACGCCGACGCCGCCCGTCTGCACGCGACCGAGAGGCAGGCGGAAGAGGCGGTGCGTGACCGACGCGCGGCGCGGCTCGACGACTTGGTGGCCGGCTTCCGCGACACGTTCGGCGTCTCCACCGGCGCGCTGTTCTCGGCCTCGTCGGAGCTGGAGACCACCGCGCGTTCGATGTCGTCCACCGCCGACGCGTCGAGGCGGCAGGCCACCGCCGTCGCCGACGCCGCCGAGCAGGCCAATCTCGGCGTGCAGCTGGTGGCCGCGGCCGCCGAGCAGCTCACCGCCTCGATCGGCGAGATCGACCGCGACGTCGGGCAGTCGACCCGCATCGCGCGGCAGGCGGTCGAGGATGCCCGGCGCACCGACGACGTCGTGCAGGCGCTGTCGAAGAGTGCCGAGCGGATCGGGCAGGTGGTGGAGCTGATCAGCGGCATCGCCGGGCGGACCAACCTGCTGGCGCTGAACGCCACCATCGAGGCGGCGCGGGCGGGGGATGCCGGCAAGGGCTTCGCGGTGGTGGCGAGCGAGGTGAAGGGCCTGGCCGCGCAGACCACGCGCGCGACGG
>CAXTNB010000222.1:0-5107 GCA_964245385.1 uncultured Acetobacteraceae bacterium
GCGCGGGCGCCGCGGGGCCGGCGCGGCAGCGGGCCGCTCGGGCGCGAGGTCGGGCAGCTGCACCTGCTGGGCCAGCGCAGCTGGAAGGAGATCGCCCCGCCGCGCCACATCCTGGACGCGCAGGCCGGCGCCGGCCTGAAGCTCGACCTGCCGCAGAGCATCGTCGAATGGGCATCGATCCAGCGCTGCCGCGCCTACGTCGACGCGATCTGCGGCGAGGAGACCGATCCGCTGGCACGCGACGACGACGAGCCGGAGGCGGCCGCGTTCAAGCCGGTGGACCGGTTCAGCATGACCGGGTGGGTGTTCCAGCCCGGCGCCAGCCAGGCCGGGCAGGTGCTGGTCTGCCTGATCCATCGCGGCGGCCGGCACGTGGTGTTCCTCGAGGCCGGACGGCGACCGCGGGCGGACGTGCAGGCGATCCATCCCGAGGCGCCGCTGCGTTCCGGCTACGCGGCCGAGGTGCGGCTGGCAGGAAAATGGGCGGACGGCGAGTACGGCGTCGGCGTCGTCGTCGTGACCGGCGGGCGGGCGGCGTTCCAGCTCTGCAGGCACCAGCTCTGGTTCCTCGACGGCCGGGTGGTGCGCCTCGCGGCCGCGGCCACCGATCCGGCGTCGGTGCTGCGCGCCTTCGCCTGCGTCTTCTCGTGCTCGCCGCTCGCCGAGCGCTTCCTCGCCGCGCGATCCCGGGCGGCCAGGGCGCGCGCGGCGCCAGAAGCCGGTCGCGGACCCGGGCCGGATCGTGTAGAAACCCGCCGAGCCGAGAGGTCAGGCGGTCGACCTCTCCAGGAGTAGCGAGAGAATGCCGGAGACGACAGCCAAGGAGCGGGTCCGACTGGTCATCTGGGACCTGGACGAGACTTTCTGGAAGGGCACCCTCACCGAAGGCGGCATCTCGCGCGACGACAAGGCGGTGGAGACGGTGATCGCGCTGGCGCGGCGCGGGATCCTCAGCGCCATCTGCTCGAAGAACGACCTCGAGCCGGTGCAGCGCATCCTGACCGAATGGAATCTCTGGGACTATTTCATCTTCCCGAGCGTGAACTGGGACGCCAAGGGACCGCGCATCAAGGCGATCGTCGAGGCGGTGCAGCTGCGGCCGGAGACGATCCTGTTCATCGACGACAACCCGATGAACCTGAAGGAGGCACAGCATTTCGTGCCGAACCTGCAGGTATCTGACGAAACGATCATCGACACGATGCTGCAGGACCCGCTGTTCAAGGGCAAGAACGACGCGGAACTCACCCGGCTCGCGCAGTACAAGCTGCTGCAGACGCGACACCAGGACCAGATCGCCGCCGGCGACGGCGTCTACGACTTCCTGCGCAGCAGCGGCATCACCGTCGAGATCGAGCACGACGTCGACAAGCACATCGACCGCGCCATCGAGCTGGTGAACCGCACCAACCAGCTCAACTTCATCAAGGCGCGCCTGCCGGAAGACATCGAGGAGGCGCGCACGGCGCTGCGCGGCCACCTGCGCAACTTCTTCGTCCAGGCCGGGCTGGTTCGCGTGCGCGACAAGTACGGCGACTACGGCTTCGTCGGCTTCTTCGTGCAGCATCGCGGTGCGGCGTTCCAGGATCTCGCGTACTACTGCTTCTCCTGCCGCACGCTCGGCATGTACGTCGAGCTGTGGCTCTACCGTCGGCTGGGACGGCCGCGCATCGCCATCACCGGCGAGGTGCTGACCGACCTGCACGACGAGACCATCCCGTGCGACTGGATCAGCCTCTACGATCCGGCGCAGGCGAGGAGTGCCGCGCAGTCCAAGGATGTCGGCACGATGTTCATCGGCGGCGGCTGCGACCTGGAGGCGGTGGCGCACTACGTCACCATCCACGCCGGCACGCTGTTCCTGCGCCTGAACACCAGCCGCGCCGGCATCGAGATCCGGCGCGACCACACGCAGATGCTGCGCTACGCGCTGGAGGGCGTGAGCGGCGAGCGCCTGGACGCGATGCTGCGTCTCGGCTACGCCGAGGAGGATCTGCAGCGGCCGCCGCCGGCGCTGCTGCAGGCGCGGGTCTGGCTGCTCAGCTTCTGGGCCGATGCCTACTACCACCTCTACCGCCATCGCCACACCGGCGACATGGTGCCGTTCTCGCCCGCCTCGCTCGGCCACAACGACCTGTTCACCCTCTCCCACGAGGAGATCGCGCATCGCCACCCCACCGGCGAGGCGCTCGAGGCGTTGCGCTTCTTCCGCGAGAACTACGAGCCGGTCGGGCGCATCGGCGAGGCGGCCTTCAAGGAGAACGTCCGCGCCATCCTCGGCAACGCGCCGGCCGGCACGCGGGTGCTGGTGCTGCTGATGGGCGAGCAGCCGTTCAGCGGCATGGAGCCGCTGGCCGAGCTGCATCGACAGCTCAATCGCTGGCTGTGCGACGTGCTGCCCGAGTTCGCCCACGCCACCGCGCTGCGCATGGACGACTTCGTCGCCAGCCCGCAGGACCTCACCGGGCCCACCCATTTCGAGCGGCTGGTCTATCAGCGCCTGGCGAGCGAGGTGATCGAGCGCGCGCGCGCGCTGGGCGACACGCCGGAGCCCGCCGACCTGGAGGCGCCGCGAGGGCGGGAGGAGTCGCCCGGCGCCAAGTGGTATTTCGCGATCACGCGGACGACGCTGGATGCCGATCCGGACCAGGGCTTCCGCAACTGCATCCGCGCCGCCGTCGCCTCGGCGAAGCGCCACACGAACTTGCGTCCGCACATGATCTATCACGGCGAGGAGGACGAGTTCACCGCCGAGATGCGCGCGCGCGGCGTCGCGGTCATCCTGCATCGCCTGACCTTCCACGACGCGCTGCGCGAGGCGCAGGAGCGGCACAAGCCGGAATGGCCCGATTACATGAAGACCGCCGAGGGCGCCTTCATGCGCATCGAGATCGGGCTGCTGGAGGTCGAGGAGTCGCACGTCCTCTACACCGACTGCGACGTGATGTTCGAGGCGCCGGTGACGATCGACCACCTGCGTCCCGAGCTGTTCGCGATCGCGCCCCAGTTCAAGCCGGACTCGTTCTACGACGACGTCAACTGCGGCGTCATGATCCTCAACGTGGAGCGGATGCGACGCGACCGCCCCGCCCTGATCGAGTTCATGTGCGAGAATTTCGGCCGCATCGCAGGCTACGACCAGGAGCTGCTGCAGCTCTACTACAAGGGCCGCTGGGATCCGCTGTCGCCGGTATACAACTGGAAGCCGCACTGGGGCGCGCAGCCGCGGGCGCGGATCGTGCACTTCCACGGTCCGAAGCCGGAAGCGGCGCGGAAGCTGCTGCAGAACGCGGAGTACAGGAGCAACGACCCGGTGTTCCAGACCTGGCGGCACTGGTTTTTTGTTGCGCCAGAAGGCTACGAACATTACGTGAAAAGATGGATGGCGCTGCTGGCGGAAGCCTGAGGAGGGACGCCACGATCCCGCCGCGGCGGACGCGACGCTCGCCTCGCCGGAGCCGCGCACGGCGGCCCGGCTGACCGCCTGGGTCTCGAAGATCTCGCGGCGCCGTGCCGGCGCCCGCCTGCACGGCCTGCGTCGACCAGAAGGGACATGACGATCCGATGAAGGTACTGATCTGCAGCGGCGGCCGCTACGAATCGCAGGCGAATGCGCAGGTGCGCAACTCCATCATGGATGGCTGGATGGAGTACATCGGCGAGGACAACGTGCTGTGCGCCAACATCAGCGGCGCCGCTGCGGTGGTGGCGCGGCTGCAGCCGGACATCGTCATCGGCATCGGCTCGTACCTGCCGGAGAGCACCTATTTCGGCGAGGTCAGCCGCGAGGCGCGCCGGCTCGGCAAGGTGACGGTGTTCTGGGCGACCGAGGATCCCTACGAGCAGGATGCCAGCTACCGGATCGAGCACGATTTCGACGCGATCTTCTCCTGCGACCACTGGGGCGTCAACTTCTACACCCACCCGAACGCGTTCCACCTGCCGCTGGCCGGCTGCCACAAGCGCCACTACGTGCCGATCGACGCCGCGCGGGAGAAGACCATCGACGTGATGTTCTGCGGCGTCGCCTTCACCAGCCGACAGGAGGTGGTCGAGGATCTGCGCTCCAGCCTGTCCGGCCTCGACCTCTGCTTCATCGGCCCGGGGTGGGGCAAGTTCGGACACGGCTTCTCGGACCGGCGCATCGACAAGGCACAGCTGATCGAGCTCTACCAGCGCTCGCGCATCGTGCTCAACCTCGGGCGCAGCCTGCATTTCGAGAACCGCCGCTACATGATCACGCCGTCCTCGCCCGGACCGCGCACCTTCGAGACCGCCCTCGCCGGCACCGTGCAGCTGTTCCACGAGGATACGTTCGAGCTGCGCCGCTACTTCGCCCGCGACGAGATCCCCAGCTTCTCCAACCAGGCGGAATTCGATACGCTGCTGGAGTATTATCTCGGCGATGCGGAGCGCGGCCTGAGGACCGCCGAGCTGGCCCAGAAGCGGGCGCTGTCGGAACACACGTACGCCCACCGTGCCCGGCATGTGGTCGACACGCTGAGGACGAGGGGCCTGGCATGACCGTCATCTACAACACCAACTTCACGCACAACCCGAACTCCTACCTGACCCTCGCCATCCTCGACGCGGCGAAGGCGCTGTTCGGTCCGCAGGTGGTGCTGGCGGACAACCGCTCGCTGGTGCCGATCGCCGCGGCCGGCCTGCACGACGTGCTGATCTGCATCGACGGCCAGCGGCTGCACGAGGCGCTGCTGCGACGGGTGCGGCGTTCGTTCCGCACCGTCATCTTGTGGCTGTTCGAAGACCCGTTCATGCTGGAGTACAACCTGCAGCACGCGGAGCTGTTCGACTTCGTCTTCACCAACGATCCCGCCTGCGTCGGCGCCTATCGCGGCCGCGGCCACTACCTGCCGCTGGCGGCGAGCGAGAAGCTCCACCTCCGCCCGGTCAAGGAAGATGCCGAGCTCGACTACGATATCTTCTTCGCCGGCACCATGTGGCCGAACCGGATCCAGAGCCTGCGCCGCATCATCAACGCGTTCCCGGACGCGAGGCTGAAGCTGGTCTGCCCGACCAACGAGTACCTGCCGCCGCTGCCCTCGGACCTCGCCCGGCTGGCGATCCCGTGGCCGGTCAGCCACGA
>CAXTNB010000223.1:0-5103 GCA_964245385.1 uncultured Acetobacteraceae bacterium
TCTACAAGGGCCAGGGCAAGACCCTGGACCGGACATACCTCTACCACACCGAGCACTGGCGATCGGCGGCGAGCTACGTGGCGCTGACCCGGCAGCGGGAGAGTGCAGAGGTGTTCGTCGCGCGGCGAGGTGCGCGCTGCTTCGATCGTGTGGCCGACGCGCGACGAGCTGACCTAGGAGCCGCGCCGGCCGAGGCGGCTCGCGGCTGATCCGGCTGCTGGACCCGGCCTTGGATCACGGCGTCGCCTCCGTCTTGCTCGGATGTACGCCGCCATGCGGGTCGCTGCCGGCTTCGGTCTCGTCGCCCACCGCCGCGCGCGGGTGCTTGGCGAAGTAGCCCATCGCGTCGTGCAGGTCGGCGAGCAGCGTGTCGGCCATGTCGCGGGAGAAGCCGTGCCGCACCAGGGCGCGCATCACCGTCATGCCCTGCAGGTCGGGCACCAGCGTGTAGGCCGCGACCTGCCAGCCGCGCGTGCGCAGACGGTCCGACAGGTCGAACAGCGTGAAGCCGACGTCGGCGTCGTGCCTGATGGTCCAGCACACTGCCGGGATGCCCGCCTTGCTGTCGCCGTCGTGCAGGATCTCGAACGGCCCGATCCCGCGCAGGCGCGCGGCCAGGTGCCGTGCGACGTCGTAGCAGCCCTGCTGCACCGCCCGGTAGCCCTCCCGGCCGAGGCGCATCAGCAGGTAGTACTGCGCGATCACCTGGCCGCCCGGGCGGGAGAAGTTCAGCGCGAAGTCGGGCATGTTGCCGCCGAGATAGTTCACCCAGAACACCAGCTCGTCGGGCAGCGAGGCCTTGTCGCGCCACATCACCCAGCCCACGCCGAGCGGGGCGAGGCCGAACTTGTGCCCGGACGAGTTGATCGAGAGCACCCGCGGCAGCCGAAAATCCCACTGCAGCCCGGGCTCGACGAACGGGGCGAGGAAGCCGCCGGAGGCCGCGTCGACGTGGATCGGCACGTCGAGGCCGCGCTCGCGCTCGATCGCATCCAGCCCGGCCGCGATCGCGGCGACCGGCTCGTACAGGCCGGTGAAGGTGACGCCCAGCGTCGGCACCACGCCGATGGTGTTCTCGTCGATAAGCGCCGCGACCGCCTCGGAGGTCATGCCGTACCGGCCGTGCGCCATCGGGATCTCGCGCAGCTCGACGTCGAAGTAGCGGGCGAACTTGTGCCAGCACACCTGCACCGGGCCGGTGATCAGGTTGGGGCGCTCGGTGGGCTCGCCCGCCGCCCGGCGCCTGGCCTCCCAGCGGCGCTTCATCGCCAGGCCGCCCAGCATCGCCGCCTCGCTCGACCCGACCGTCGAGCAGCCGACCGCCTGCGTCGCCTCCGGCACGTGCCAGAGATCCGCGATGATGTGCACGCAGCGCCGCTCGATCTCGGCGGTCACGGGATACTCGTCGCGGTCGACCATGTTCTTGTCGATCGACTGGTCCATCAGCCGGTGCACCTCGTCCTCGAGCCAGGTCTGGCAGAAGGTCGCGAGGTTCTGTCGCGCGTTGCCGTCGAAGCCGAGCTCGTCGCGCACCAGGTTCAGCGCCGCGTCCGGACGCATGCCGTGGGCGGGCATGCGCAGCTTGGGCACCGGATGCTGCGCCGCCCGGGTCGCGTAGATGTCGGCGTCGAGCGCCGCGCGCGAGGTCTGCGTGTGATGCAACGGCATGGTCCGTGTCCCCGGGAGCTATCGCTGCAACAGCCACGCGCCCCGCCGGTTCGCCACCGGCCGGCGGCCGATGCCTCAGCCGATCGCGCGCACCACGCCGCCCTCCACCCGAAGCGCGGCACCCGAGGTGGCAGAGGCCTGCGGCGAGCAGGTGTAGACCACCATGTTGGCGACCTCCTCGGTGGTCGCCAGGCGGCCAAGCAGCGAGGAGGGACGGTGCTCGGCGACGAAGCGCCGGCCGACCTCTTCGGGATCGTCGCCGCCGAGCATGCTGGCGACGCCCTCCGACAAGGTGGGTCCCGGCAGCACGGCGTTGACGGTCACGCCGGTGCCGGCGACCGACTCCGCGAGCCCGCGCGACACCGCGAGCTGCGCGGTCTTGGTCATGCCGTAATGGATCATCTCTTTCGGGATGTTGAGCCCGGACTCGCTGGAGATGAACACGATCCGGCCCCAGCCGGCCTCGACCATGGCGGGGAGGTAGGCGCGCGACAGGCGCACGCCGCTCATCACGTTGGTCTCGAAGAACCGCATCCAGTCGGCATCCGGGATCTCGGCGAACGGCTTGGGCTCGAAGATGCCCATGTTGTTGACCAGGATGTCGGCGCGCGGCGCCCGCGCGACCAGCGACGCCGCCCCCTCGGCGGTGGCGAGATCGGCGGCGACGCCGGTCACGTCCGCCCCGGGCGTCCGCGCCAGCACCGCGGCGACGGCGTCGCGCACCCGCTGCTCGCTGCGGCCGTTCACCGTCACCGCCGCACCGGCGGCGGCGAGCCCGTGGGCGATGGCGAGCCCGATGCCGGCGGTGGAGCCGCTGACCACCGCGCGGCGGCCGGACAGGTCGATCCTCATGGCAACTGCCTCATCGTCGTCGTCCGCGTCACAACGCGACGGACGGCCGGAGGTTGACGGCAGCCCGGCTCAGCGCGCGAGCAGCCGAGTCGCGATCGCCGCCCACTCCTCGTCGAGCGGCATCGTCGGCACCGTCTGGCCGGCGCGCCGGTACCAGTAGCCGGCGTTGGCGAGGTCGCCCTCCTGTCGGTGCAGGTAGGCGTGCACCCAGTCGCAGCTGGGATCTCCCTCGCGCTGCTGCGCGCAGCCATGCGCCCGCTCCCAGTCGCCCCTGCCGGCCCACCACAGGGCCTGCACGGCGAGGTCCGGCTGTCCCGGCGGCGAGGTCCCGGGCAGGCTGCGGCGGAATTCTTCGAGCGTCATCGAGCGTCCCTCCGGGATGCCGATCGTCTATCACGTCCGGGCGCCAGCCGGTATGACGGGGCGGTCAACAGAGGAGCCCGCATCATGCCGGACGGCGCACTGGATCGCCTCGACCCGCGGCCGGCCAGCCCGCGCCACGACTGGAGCCGCGACGAGGTCGCGGCGCTGATCGCCCTGCCCTTCCCCGAGCTGCTGTTCCGCGCCCAGGCGGTGCATCGCGCGAGCTTCGATCCCGCCGCGGTGCAGATCTCGACGCTGCTCTCGATCAAGACCGGCGGCTGCCCGGAGGATTGCGGCTACTGCTCGCAGAGCGCGCATCACGCCTCGGGCCTGAAGGCGAGCAAGCTGATGGCGGTCGAGGCGGTGCTGGCCGAGGCGCGGGCGGCGAAGCGGGCCGGCGCCAGCCGCTTCTGCATGGGCGCCGCCTGGCGCTCGCCCAAGGAGCAGGACCTGGAGGCGGTCTGCGCCATGGTCGAGGGCGTGCGCGCGCTGGGGCTGGAGAGCTGCGTGACGCTGGGCATGCTCAGCGCCGGCCAGGCCGGCCGGCTGCGCGCCGCCGGGCTCGACTACTACAACCACAACCTCGACACCTCGCCCGAGCATTACGGGCAGGTGATCAGCACCCGCACCTACCAGGACCGGCTGGACACGCTGGGCCACGTGCGCGACGCCGGCATCCATGTCTGCTGCGGCGGCATCATCGGCCTGGGCGAGAGCGAGGAGGATCGTGCCAGCCTGCTCGCCACGCTGGCCTGCCTGCCGGTGCATCCCGAGAGCGTGCCGATCAACCTGCTGGTGCGCGTGGCGGGAACCCGGCTCGCGGATGCCGCCCCGGTCGATGCCGTCGACTTCGTCCGCCTCATCGCCGCGGCGCGCATCACCATGCTGCGCGGCATGGTGCGGCTGTCGGCCGGGCGGGAGAGCCTGAGCGACGAGGCGCAGGCGCTGTGCTTCCTGGCCGGCGCCAACTCGATCTTCTACGGGCCCAGGCTGCTGACCACGCCGAACGCCGCCGAGAGCCGAGACATGGCGCTGCTGGACCGGCTCGGCATGCACGCGATGCCGGCCGGCCGGGAGCCGCGCGCCGGCTGACCCGCGAAATCGGGCTTGCGTCGCACCGCGTTCGGGACGACATCCCGCGGCCATGTCGTACGCGGTGAAGGAAATCTTCGCGACCCTGCAGGGCGAGGGTGCGCAGGCCGGCCGGGCGTCGGTGTTCTGCCGCTTCGCCGGCTGCAACCTGTGGTCCGGGCGCGAGGCCGACCGCGCCGACGCCGCCTGCCGCTTCTGCGACACCGACTTCGTGGGCACCGACGGCGAGGGTGGCGGCCGCTTCGACGGCGCCGCCGCCCTCGCCGAGGCGATCGCGTCGTGCTGGCGCGGCGGCGCGGAGCGGCGGCTGGTGGTGTTCACCGGCGGCGAGCCGCTGCTGCAGCTCGACCCGGCCCTGATCGGTGCCGCGCACGCGCGCGGCTTCGCGGTCGCGGTGGAGACCAACGGCACGCTGGAGGCGCCTGCGTGCCTCGACTGGAACGGGCTGGACTGGATCTGCGTCAGCCCGAAGGCGGGGGCGCCGCTGCGGCAGCGCCGCGGCACCGAGCTCAAGCTGGTGTTCCCGCAGCCGGGACTCGATCCGGCGGCACTCGAAACGCTGGAGTTCGGCCACTTCTTCCTGCAGCCGATGGACGGTCCCGAGCAAGCCGCCAACACGCGCGCCGCGGTGTCGTACTGCCTCGCACACCCGCGCTGGCGGCTCAGCGTGCAGGCGCACAAGATGATCGGGATCGCCTGAGATGGCCGCGAGCCCGAGCGGCGACGAGGCCGCGCTGGTGCTGTTCTCCGGCGGCCAGGACTCCGCGACCTGCCTGGCCTGGGCGCTCGACCGCTTCGCCCGGGTGGAGACGCTCGGCTTCGCCTACGGCCAGCGCCACGCCGTCGAGCTGGAGTGCCGCGGGGCGGTGCGCGACGGTCTGGCAGCCCTGCGCCCGGACTGGGGCGCGCGGCTGGGCGAGGACCATACGCTCGCGCTGGAAGCGCTGGGCCGGCTGTCGGAGACGGCGCTGACCCGGGACGCCGAGATCACCCTCGGCGCCGGCGGCCTGCCCAACACCTTCGTGCCGGGGCGCAACCTGCTGTTCCTCACCTTCGCAGCCGCGCTGGCGGTGCGGCGCGGCGCCCGCCACCTGATCGGCGGCATGTGCGAGACCGACTATTCCGGCT
>CAXTNB010000224.1:0-5092 GCA_964245385.1 uncultured Acetobacteraceae bacterium
CGATCACCAGCGCGCCGGCGGCACCGTAGGACGACGCCACCTGGCTGCTGCCGATATAGAGCCCGATCGCGGTCTTGCCGACGGTGAACAGCAGCGCCGTGGTCAGCGCGCCGACCCAGACGTCGTACCACTCGATCGACTGGTCGGGCAGCACCTTGTAGATCGCCGCGAAGAGAACCGTGATCATCGCGAACGAGACCAGGAAGTTCAGCAGCTGGATCAGCAGGTCGATGCCCGGGAGCATGTGCTGCAGCGCGAAGCCGAGTGCGGCGACGGCGGTGCTGATGGCGAGCGAGATCACCAGCATGAAGCCGAGTGCCGCCACCAGCCCGAGGCTGAGCGCGCGGGCCCGGACCAGGCGGGACACGGTGGAGGACCTGCCGCGCGTCCGGACGTTCCAGATCACGTTGAGGGCGATCTGCATCTCCCCGAACACGCCGCTGGCGGTCACCAGCAGCGCGCCGATGCCGAGCAGGGTGGCCACGATGCCGCTGTGCCTGTTGCTGGCCGAGGCGATCATGGTCTGGATCGCGTAGGCGCCGTCGGGACCCATCATGCCCTGCAGCTCTCCCTTGATCGCGCCGTTCGCCGCCTGCGGACCGTAGATCAGGCCGACGATGGCGATGATGATGACGAGCATCGGGGCGATCGAGAAGATCGTGTAGTAGGCGATCGCCGCCCCGCGCGAGACCGCATCGTCCTCCAGGTAGCCTTTGACGCTGTCCTCGAGGAGCGCCCAGATCGTCCGCAGCATCGCGCACCTGTCCAGCACCGGCAGCTGACATTGGCAGCTGATCGTCGGAACTCGACCTATAGATACTGCTTCAGCGCTTGAGAATAGCCGACGAGTGGCGGCAGCGCGCCGACGCCGGTATCGCGCTGCCGGATCGCCGGGCCTCGCCGCTCACAGAGAAACGGCAAATCTGCAATAACAAATCGCGTCCTGAGATGCCTCGTTAATACTTCAGGAACGAAGCGTTAGGCCGTTGCGATATAGCATCTAGTCGTGCATCACCTGTGCTGCACAGTGCTGTTACCTGACTTGCGAGGGACGATGAGCGCCAGATCCACCCTGACGGGGCTTGAGGCATCGGCGAGCGACCGCCGTCTCTCGCAGATGCGGACACTTTGTCACTTCCTGGACGTCTTCGCCTCCGGCGATCCGGTGCTACGCGCCGGTGCCGCCCGCTACGGCGAGAGGCTTCGCGAAGAGGGCTGTGACGGGGAGGAGATCATCAGGATCGCCGCCACCGCCCTCCTCGTCGTGATCGAGCATGAGGTCGAACAGCGGGCGCGGGTTCTCGACCGGCTGCCGGCGCTGTGGAGGGACTCTCCGGCCGAAGAGCCTTGACCGCGCCGAGCCGGCGAGACGGACGACAGATCGGGGTCTGGGGCCGTCGGCCCCAGTGGGTCAAGGGCAAAGCCCTTGCCTGTCCTTATCCCGCGTCCTGGCTTATCCCGCGTCCTGCTAGTGCTGCGCGGCCGGCTCCGCCACGACGATGCGCGTCAGGTCATGCACGCCGCGGCCGCCGCGGCGGTCCCCGGGAACGACGAGGCGCAGATGCGCCGCCCCGAGCGGCTGGCCGTCGACCCGCTCGGCGACGATGACCTGCTTGTTCTCGAACTCCGGCGCGATCTCGCCGAGCGCCAGGATCGCGGTATAGCCGTCCCGCCCGGTGACCAGCACCGTCTGCCGCACCTGATCGTGCATCTTGCCGGCATCGATCGCGCCGCCGCGGTCGAGCACGGTCCAGAGCAACGGACCCTCGAAGGACCGCGCCGGCCCGTGCCCGGGCTCGTGCCCGGCTGCGGTCGAGACCCGCACCGTCGGAAGCGATGCGAGCTCAGCGGGCGTGACCAGTCGCCCCGATGCCGCGCCGGCGGCGACGACGATGCCGGCCGCCTGCCCGGGGGGTGCGCCCGGCGCGTCCGCGACGCCCCGCCCGGCGGCGACCGGGGAGGCAGCCAGGAGGCAGGCGGCGGCGGCGCAGAGCCCGACGGCGAGACGGCCCTGCATCCACGTGTCCTCCGCCATGGTCCGTACCGCCTCATCACGCAGCTTCGATGCCGGGTCGTCAACCGTCGCGGCGGCATGTTGATTGGCGTCCGGCGCAGCCGTCGCCGAACCTGACGCGCCAGGAGATACCCAGCATGACCCGCTCCACCATCGCGACCGCGACCCTCTGCATCGCCTACGAAGCCTGGGGCCCGGCGGACGGACCCGCCGTGATCCTCATGCACGGCTTCCCCTACGACCCGCAGGCCTTCGCCGAGGTCGCGCCCGTGCTCGCGGCGGCGGGCCTGCGGGTGATCGCGCCGTACCTGCGCGGCTACGGGCCGACGCGCTTCCTGTCGGCGCAGACCATGCGGTCCGGCCAGCAGACGGCGCTGGCGCAGGACGCGCTGGACCTGCTCGACGCGCTCGGCATCGAGCGCGCCGTCCTCTCCGGCTTCGACTGGGGCGGCCGCTCCGCCTGCTACCTGGCGGCACTGCGGCCCGACCGGGTCGTCGGCCTGGTCAATGCCTGCGGCTACGTGGTCCAGGACATCGCCGCCGCCGCCGATCCGCTAGCGCCGGAGGCGGAACATCGGCTCTGGTATCAGCACTACTTCCAGACCGAGCGTGGCCGGAAGGGACTGGACCAGAACCGCCACGACTTCTGCAAGCTGCTCTGGCGGCTCTGGTCGCCCGAGTGGCGCTTCGCGGACGCGAGCTTCGAGCGTTCGGCGGCCTCCTTCCACAACCCCGACTTCGTCGACGTGGTCATCCATTCCTACCGGCACCGCATGGGCAACGTCGTCGGCGATCCTGCCTACCAGGCGATGGAGCAGGCGATCGCCGCCAAGCCGGGGATCTCGGTGCCGACGATCACCTTCCACGGCGCCGACGACACCGTGTCGCCCGCCGCCGCCTCGGAGGGGCACGAGACGCACTTCTCCGCCCGCTACGAGCGTCGTGTCCTGGCGGGCGTCGGCCATGCCGTCCCGCAGGAAGCGCCCCGGGACTGGGCGCAGGCCATCCTGGAGCTGATCTGACGGAACACGCCCGTCTGAGGCCAGCATCCGTCTCAGGCCAGCACCGTCTCAGGCAAGCACCGTCTCAGGCAAGCACCGTCTCAGGCCAGCATCGCCCACGCCGCGATCGCCCCGTTATAGCTCGTGTAGAGCCCGCAGGCGTCGTACACCGCGCTGCCCCAGTTGCCCTGCACCTCGGCCGGCAGGGCCGCGTTCTGCACCGGATCGGAGACGTTGCGCACGAAGGCGAACGCGGTGCCGCTGGCGGCGCAGGCCTCGCCGATGACGGCGTCGTCCATCTCGATGGAGGTGTAGGCCTGGTAGTCGCCCGCCGTCGTGCCGACCACGAAGCCGGACGTCGTCAGCAGCGAGGCGTCGCCGCCGGTCTGGTCGTCGATCTGCGGCACCGCGTCACCGAGGTTCAGCCCGTCGGGGTCGAGCTGGTCCAGCGTGTAGCTGGTGCGATAATGCTGGTTGAACTGATCGCTCAGCACGCCGAGTGCGCTCGCATCGGTCGGCACCGGGAACAGCAGCGTCCCGAAGTTCGGGTCCCGCAGCAGCGCGTCGCTCGCCGTCCAGCCGTTCTTGTACTCCGGCCAGCGCGCCGCCGGTTGCCCGGCCTCGTAGAGGGTTCCGGCACTCACCGCGCGCACCGTGCCGACATGGTCGGTGGTCTTCGCGCCACCGGCGGTGCCGATGGACATGATCAGGGCCGGCCCGACCTCGGAGACCAGCCGCTCGATCAGCGTCCGCAGGAAGCTGGCGCCCGGCCAGTCGAGATGGGTGTTCGACTTGAACAGCAGCACCGGCTTGCCGCCGAGTTCCACCAGGCGATAGCTGCCCCAGTATCCCCAACCCGATGGTGCGCCCTGCGGCAGGTTCTCGGCGTATTTCTCCCAGCCCGGCCAGTCGGCGCGGGAGCGATCGCCGTAGGGCATCGGCGAGCCGCCGCTGCAGAACACGTGCTGAAGCGCCGCCCACTCGGCTTCGGCCCAGGTGATCACCACCGCCGAGGCCTTCGGCAACGCGCCGGTCGGCGTCTGCAGCAGCTTCGGCGCCGTCCGGTTCACCGCCGCGTAGTCCACCACGGGCAACGGCGGCGCGTCGCCCAGTCCGGGCGAGAAGCTCGCTGCCTGCCGCAACGACTGGCCGAGGCGGAGCTTGGGATCATGACCGTGCTTCATCGCACCCCCGATGCAGTTCGAGTTCAAGTGGCGACACATCCATCGTGCGCCGTGACGCGATGCGCAAGCGGCTGATCCTCTCCGGCGCGCAGCCCGGCAGGATGCGGGAAGAGCACAGGCGAGGGCTTCGCCCTAACGCCCCTTGCCTCGACCGGCGGCCGCTCCTTCGCCCGCGTGTGGTTTCCGGATCGAGGTGTGCTAGATCCGGACCCACGACTGCCGGGATGATGCACGAATGCCCTGTCGGACTTCGGCCACAGGTTCCTTGAGCACCAGGATCGACCGCGCCGCGGCCGGGCGGAGGTGCGGCCGATGCCCTTGATCATCAACCGCTACCTGGTCAGCGAGCTGAGCAAGCCACTCGGGATCATCCTGGGCATCCTGCTCGCCCTGTTCGCCAGCTACACCGCCAGCGGCTTCCTGTCGGACGCGGTAGACGGGCTGCTGCCGGTCGGCTCGATCGCGGAACTGATCGGCCTGAAGGTGCTCATCTCGCTGGAAGTGCTGATACCGGCCTCGCTGTACATCTCCGTCATGCTGTCGTTCGCGAGGCTGTACAGCGAATCCGAGTTTGCGGCCATGTTCGCCCTGCGCCTGACGCCGGCGACGATGATGCGGGCGGTGCTGACCCTCTCGGGCTACCTGGCCCTCGTGGTCGCCGCCCTGTCGCTGATCGTGAGGCCCTGGGCGTACGAGAGGTTGCACGAGATCTCGAGCCGCGCCGGCACCCTGCTCGACGTCAACGCGATGGAGGCCGGCTCCTTCTATGTCGGACGCGACGGCACCCGGGTGATCTTCCTGGCGCATCGCGACGGGCCCGGCGCTCCCGCGCGCGACGTCTTCGTCAAGCTCCGCCACACCGACCGCACCGAGATCATCCACGCGCGGCAGGC
>CAXTNB010000225.1:0-1580 GCA_964245385.1 uncultured Acetobacteraceae bacterium
ATCACGTCCATGACCAATGCCGTGCCCGACCTCTTCCTGCCGATCGTCCTGCTGTGCGGGCTGGTCTGCCTCGGCGGCTACCTGCTCGCCTTCCTGCTGAGCCGGCGCCTGCATGTGGGCGCGATCCGGCCGTCGCTCGGCGCCGTCGAGCTGCTCAGGCCGCTGGCCTGCGGCATGGCGCTCGGCGTGGTCATCCTGGCCTGCCGCGCCAACGCCGCGAGCGCCGCCGCGCCGGTGCCGCAGCTCCCGGCCCCGCTCTCGGGCGTTCTGCCCGCGCTGCTCTCGGTCAGCCTGGCCGGGATCTGCGCCGGCGGCTGGAGCGTGCGGCCGCAGCCCGACCGCACCCCGCTCAGCCAGGCCGACCTGGTGCGCAGGCTGTGCGTCGCCGGCAACAGTCACGAGGAGGCGACGGCGCGCGTCGCGGTGCGGCTGGCGCTGGCCGCCGGCTACGATCCGTCGCGCGCCAGCGACCTGATGGCCGCCGCCTCGCTGCACGACGTCGGCAAGTCGGGGATACCGGAGGCGATCCTGCACAAGCGCGGCCCGCTCGATGCGGCCGAGCTGCGCGTGATGCAGGGCCACACCCGCATCGGCCACCGCATGCTGGCGCAGAGCCACGAGCCGATGCTCGACCTGGCGGCGGAGATCGCGCTGCACCACCACGAGCGCTGGGACGGCGCCGGCTACCCGGCCGGGCTGGCCGGCGAGCGGATACCGCTGGCCGGTCGCGCGGTCGCGCTGGCCGAGATGTTCGACGGCCTGCTGAGCCCGCAGGACGGCGCGCCGCCGCCGAGCTGCGAGGAGATCGCCGGCCAGCTGCGGCAAGCGGCCGGCACGCAGTTCGACCCGAGGCTGGTGGCGCTGCTGCTCGCCGACCTGCCGGGCATGCTGGCCGCCCGTGGCGGCGGCCCGACCGCCGCGCGGCGTCCCGGCGTCGGCGGCTTCACCTGGCTGCGGCCCGACCGGATCGCGGTCTGAACCGGCCGCGGCGTTTGGCCTGCGGCTCCCGCTTGCTGTAGAGAGGGCGCTTCACCACGGCGCGCACGTCGCAGCAACAGGGCCGGCCGCAGCCGCTGGTCGGGACCATCCGGCTTGACCATGACCCCCTCGACTCCGCCCGGACGGCGCGGCGGCAGCTTCGCCGCCGTGCTCCGCTTCCTGTTCGCGCAGTGGCGCCGCAACCCGCGGCCGCTGCTGACGGTGGCGTGCGGCATGACGCTCGCCACCGCCACCGACGTGGTGAGCCCGGTGCTGGCGGGACGGCTGGTCGACACGGTGACCCGCCACCAGCCGCTGCGCGACGCCGCACTGCTGCTCGGCGGCCTGACCGCGCTCGGCATCGTCGCCGTGCTCGGACGGCGCGCCGGCTATCTCGGCATCACCCGGCTGACGCTGCGCATCATGGGCGACGTCGCCGCGCAGTCGTTCCGGCTGGTGCAGCGCTTCTCGTCGGACTGGCACGCCAACAACTTCGCCGGCTCCACGGTGCGGCGCATCACCCGCGGCATGTGGGCGATCGACACGCTCGACGACACGCTGCTGCTGCTGCTGCTTCCCGAGCTGGTGGTGCTGCTCGGCAC
>CAXTNB010000225.1:1590-4079 GCA_964245385.1 uncultured Acetobacteraceae bacterium
GCGCGGCAGTCGAACCGCTGGGACACCCGCATCGGCGCGGCACTCGCCGACGCGATCACCTGCAACGCCGTGGTCAAGGCGTTCGGCGCCGAGGCGCGCGAGGATCGCCGGCTGAGCCGGGTGCTGGCGCGCTGGAGCGGCCGCACCGCGCGGACCTGGGTGCGCGGCACCGACAGCGGCAACCTCCAGGCGCTTTGCCTGCTGCTGCTGCGCATCGTCGTGGTGGGCGCGGCCTTGCTGCTCTGGCACGCCGGGAAGGCGGGGCCGGGCGACATCGCCTACGTGCTGACGCTGGTGTTCCTGGTGCAGGGCTACCTGCGCGACATCGGCCAGCAGGTCAGCCAGCTGCAGCGCTCCGTCAACGAGATGGAGGAGCTGGTGGCGCTGTTCGACCAGCCGCCCGGCGTCGCCGACCGTCCCGGCGCCGGGCCGATCGAGATCAGGCGCGGCGCCATCCGCTTCGAGCGCGTCACCTTCCACTACGGCGTGCACGCGCGGCCGCTGTTCCGGGACCTGTCGATCGACATCCCCGCCGGCAGCCGGGTGGCGCTGGTGGGACCGTCCGGCTCGGGCAAGACCACGCTGACCAAGCTGCTGCAGCGGCTCTACGACGTGCAGCAGGGGCGGATCCTGGTCGACGGCCAGGACGTCGCCGCCGTGCGCCAGGAGAGCCTGCGCGCGCAGATCGCGATCGTGCCGCAGGAGCCGCTGCTGTTCCACCGCTCGCTGGCCGAGAACATCGCCTACGCGCGTCCCGGTGCCAGCGAGGCCGAGATCCGCCGCGCCGCCGCGCAGGCCAACGCCGACGGCTTCATCACCCGCCTGCCGCAGGGCTACGCGACCCTGGTCGGCGAGCGCGGCGTCAAGCTGTCGGGCGGCGAGCGGCAGCGGGTGGCGATCGCGCGCGCCTTCCTCGCCGACAGCCGGGTGCTGATCCTCGACGAGGCGACCTCGAGCCTGGACTCCGAGTCCGAGGCGCTGGTGCAGGAGGCGATGCAGCGGCTGATGCTGGGACGCACGGTGATCGTGATCGCGCACCGGCTCTCCACCGTGATCGCGCTCGACCGCATCCTGGTGTTCTCGCACGGCGCCCTGGTCGAGGATGGCCGACACGCGGCACTGCTGACCGATCCCGACGGGCTGTATCGGCGCCTGTTCGAGCGCCAGGCACTCGGGCTGGCGGCGGAGTAGGCGCAGGGTCGCGCCTCAGGCCTCGGCGACGACGCGAGCCTCCCCGGCCAGCGCGCTGCCGAGGGCGGCGAGCACGATGCAGCCGATCGCCAGCCAGTGCGCCGGCGACAGCCGCTCGCCGAGCAGCAGCAGCCCCGAGAGCGCGGCCGCGGCCGGATCGAGGCTCATCAGGATGCCGAAGGAGCGCGTGCTGATCCATCGCATCGCCGCCATCTCCAGCGAGTACGGCAGGGCGCTGCACAGGATCGCGACCAGCAGCGACTGCAGCAGGGGCGACAGCAGGTGCTGCGGCGTCGCGTGCGCCGGCAGCATCGCCGGCAGGCAGAGCGGCACCACCGCGAGGCTGGCGATGGCCATGCCGAACGCGGTGGCGCCGCCGCCGCGGATGCGCTGGCCGACGCGGCGGCCGAACACGATGTAGCCGGCCCAGCACAGCCCGGCGCCGAGTGCCAGCGCCGCACCGAGCGGATCGACGCCCGACACCGCCTCGGTGGGACGCAGCAGCAGCGTCAGGCCGGCCAGCACCAGCGCCGCCCAGAGCAGGTCGAGCGGCCGACGCGAGCCGGCGAAGGCGAGGGTGAGCGGACCGGTGAACTCGATCGAGACCGCGGCCCCCAGCGTCATCCGCGCCAGCGCCAGGTAGAACAGCAGGTTCATCAGCCCCAGCGACAGGCCGTACGGCAGCAGGGCGCGCAGCCCGGCGCGGTCGGGCAGCCGTCGCCAGGGTCGCCACAGCGCCCACAGCACGACCGTCGACAGCGCGATGCGCAGGCCCACGGTCCCGGTCGGGCCGAACAGCGGGAACAGGGACTTCGCCAGCGAGGCGCCGAGCTGGTAGGAGGCGACGCTGCCGAGCAGCATCGGCAGGGCGAGGGGGAGGCGCCTAGCCGTCGCGCGATGCTCCCGGCGTGGCGAAGCGCGCGAACGAGGCCGCCAGGATCGCGTAGGTCGCCCGCTTGAAGCCGACCTCCTGGTGCGGCAGCTCGGACAGCTCGATCCACTTCCAGGCGTCGAACTCCGGGTGCGGATCCAGGTCCAGCCTGATCTCGTCGTCGCTGCCGGTGAAGCGCAGCGCGAACCAGCGCTGGCGCTGGCCGCGATAGCGGCCGCCGAGCGCGCGCCCGAGCAGGTGCGGCGGCAGGTCGTAGGACAGCCAGTCCGGATGCTCGCCGACGATCTCCGCGCGGTCGGTGCCGACCTCCTCGCGCAGCTCGCGCAGCACCGCGGCGCGCGGATCCTCGCCCTCGTCGATGCCGCCCTGCGGCAGCTGCCAGATCCCCGGCCGGCCCTCCGCGTTC
>CAXTNB010000225.1:4089-5079 GCA_964245385.1 uncultured Acetobacteraceae bacterium
CAGGGCGGCGCGACGGGCGACCAGCACCAGCCCGTCGCGGTTGAACAGGGCGGCCCCCACGTTGGGGCGGTACGGCAGCTCGGCGAAGTCGCTCGGCGTCATCGCGTGCCTCCAGGCGCGGCCTGCGTCGCCGGCACGGTCCGCTCCGGCTCGCGCGCCAGGCTGCTGACCGGCACCAGCACCAGACCCCGTGCCGGCAGGTCGCGCGCCCACTCGGCGAGGCGGCGGACGGTGACCGGGAACACCGGTCCGGCGACCGCGACGGCGCTGCCCTTGCTGATCGCGAGCCGCTCGAGGCCGGCGAGCTGCGCCTCCAGCCGGCCGGTCTCCGCCTCGGCGTCGAGACGCAGGTCCGCGTGCACCGCGGCGATGCCTGCCGGCACCGGCTGGTCGGGCACGGCGTCGAGGTAGAACAGGCCGCGTCCGGCGAGCGCGCGCGCGACCGCCGCGAATTGCATCGAGGCGGCGAAGCGCTCGCCGTCCAGCCCGGCGGCGGCGTCGGTGACGCCGGCATAGCCCTGGATACGCGACAGTGACCATTCGAGCCGGCGCAGGTTCTCCTGCGAGGCCACGTGCTCGGTCATCGCCGCCGCGCCCGCGGCGGCGCGCGGCGCGCCGGCCGGTTCCATCGGCAGGGAGAGCAGCAGCTCGTGGCCGGTCGACCGCGCCGCATCCAGGATCGTGCCCGGCGCGGTCGCGTACGGCGAGACCGCCAGGCTCACCGCCGGAGGCAGCGAGGCGATCGCGTCCAGGCTGTCGGCGCCGGAGAGGCCGATCCCGTCGAGCAGGAGCGCGATCCGCTTGGCGCCCTCCGGCAGCGCCGGCGCCGGCGCGGCGTACAGCCGGCGCGCCTCGCGTCCGTCGGCGGCGCGCCGCGGCAGCATCGCACCCGGATCGTCCGGCGCCGGTTCCAGCAGGGCGGGGTCGGGCGGCACTATGTCGCGGCGCGGCGGCGCGGCGGCCTGCGGCGCCACGCTTGGGCGCACCGGT
>CAXTNB010000226.1:0-5075 GCA_964245385.1 uncultured Acetobacteraceae bacterium
CGCGAGCGGGAAGTTTTCGTTTCTGCCTCGGTTTAAACACGTTATGCTTCGGCCCCTCTGACCGATCGTGGGTAACAGGCTCGGGACGAAGTTGCCTTGAAGCTCCTGGCTGACCTCTTGAACCCGACCGGGCTGTCGCCGCGCGGCTTCTGCCTGGTCTGGCAGCCCGCCCTGATCTCGCTGCATGCCGGCTCCGACGCCGTCGTCGCGGCATCGTACTGCTCCATCCCGCTCGCCATCGGCTGGTTCCTGCACCGGCGCCGCGACCTGGCGCACCGTCGCCTGATCCTGCTGTTCGCCGCCGCCATGCTCTGCTGCGGTGCCGCGCACTGGCTGGCGGTGCTGACGCTGTGGGTGCCGGCGTACTGGCTGGAGGGCGTCGTCAAGGCGATCGCGGCCGTGCTCTGCCTCACCGTCGCGATCATCGTCTGGCCGGCGATCCCGAAGGCGCTGGCGATGCCCTCGGCCACCGAGCTGCAGCAGGTCAACCGCCAGCTCTCGCTGCGCATCGCCGAGAGCGACCGCGGCGCGCGCCTGCTGCAGCAGAGCGAGGCGCGCTACCGCGGCATCTACAACCGCACGCCGGTGCCGCTGCACACGCTCGACGTCGAGGGCCGGCTGAACGGGATCAGCGACTACTGGTGCGACCTGCTCGGCTACTCGCGCGACGACGTGATCGGCCGTCCGCTCGACGAGTTCTGCCCGCTGGAGACCGCGTCCCACCTCGCCCAGAGCCTGTCGGTGCTGCTCGGCGACGGCGAGCTGCGCGAGGCCGAGTACGTGTTCCGCAAGAAGGACGGGGCGCTGATCGACGTGATGCTGTCGGCACGGCTGGAGCGCGACTCGCTGGGCCGCCCGCTGCACATCCTGGGCGTGCTGACCGACGTCACCGGGCGCAAGCAGGCCGAGCGCGCGCTGCGGGCGAGCGAGGAGCGGCTGCTGCAGTCGCAGAAGATGGAGGCGATCGGCAAGCTCACCGGCGGCATCGCGCACGACTTCAACAACATGCTCACCGTGATCGACGGCAACCTGGAGATGCTCAGGCCCAGGCTCGGCAACAACGGCGCCGCCCTGAAGCTGGTCGAGGCCGCCGGCCGCGCCTCCAGCCGCGCCGAGAAGCTGACCGCGCAGCTGCTCGCCTTCTCCCGTCGCCAGCGGCTCGACCCGAAGCCGCTGGAGCCGCGCCGCGTCATCGAGGGCATGAGCAGCCTGCTGTCGCGCACCGTCGGCGAGCAGATCTCGCTGCGCATCGAGCTTCCCGAGGAGACCGCCCACGAGAAGCGCTGGTCGTGCCTCGCCGACCAGAACCAGCTCGAGGCCGCTCTGCTCAACCTGGTCATCAACGCCACCCACGCGATCTTCCAGCAGGGCCAGATACGCATACGCGTCGCCAACACCAGCCTGAACGGCATCGACACGGTCTGGCTCGACGCCAACAGCGAGGACGCCGTCGCCGCCGGCGACTACGTCTGCATCAGCGTGATCGACGACGGTTGCGGCATGTCCGACGAGGTGCGGCGTCGCGCGCTGGAGCCGTTCTTCACCACCAAGCCGGTCGGCAAGGGCACCGGGCTCGGCCTGTCGCAGACCTACGGCTTCGTCCGCCAGTCCGGCGGCGCCATGCGCATCGACAGCCGGCCCGGCCGCGGCACCGTGGTCGAGATGCTGCTGCCGCGGGCGGTGGCGATGCAGAGCGCGCTGCCGCTGAGCCTGGTGGAGGGCGGCGCGCCGGCGAGCGCGCGGCAGAGCCTGGAGACGCTGCTGGTGGTCGAGGACGAGCCGGAGCTGCTGGAGATCGTCGCCTCGAGCCTCGGCGACAGCGGCTACGAGGTGATCAGCGCGCCGGACGCGACCCACGCCCTGGCGGCGCTGAAGGCGAACCCGCGTATCTCGCTGATCTTCACCGACATCGTCATGCCGGGCATCAACGGCGTCGCCCTGGCCGAGGAGGCGCGCCGCATGCGTCCGGGCATCCCGGTGGTGTACGCGTCGGGCTACAGCGACGAGACCATCACCGAGCAGCTGCCCAAGGGTGCGGTGTTCCTGCAGAAGCCGTACCGGATCGCCAGCGTGACCAAGCTGATCCAGACCGCGCTGGCGACGACGCAGCTCTCGCTGGCCTGACAAGAGGCTCGGGTCCCGATCAAGCGGCGAACCGCGCCAGCCGGCCGAGCGGCGCCCCCAGCACGCTGTCGTCGCGCATCACCGGCCGGCCGCGCAGGATCACGGCGACCGGCCAGCCGGTCACCTGCATGCCGTCGAACGGCGTCCAGCCGGCGGGGGTGGCGATCCAGTCGTTGGCGATGCGCCGCCTCGCCTTCAGGTCCACCAGGGTGAAGTCGGCATCGTAGCCGGCGGCGATGCGTCCCTTGCCGAGCAGCCCGTAGACGCGCGCCGGCCCCGCCGCCATCAGGTCGACCAGCCGGCCGAGCGCCAGGCGGCCGGCATGGACGTGGTCCAGCATCACCGGCAGGATCGTCTGCACCCCGGGGAGCCCCGCCGGACAGTCCGGCCACGGCCTCGCCTTGGCCTGCAGCGCGTGCGGCGCGTGATCGGAGGCGAGCGTGTCGACCACGCCGTCGCGCACCGCCTGCCAGCTCGCCTCGTGGTGCCGCCGGTCGCGTATCGGCGGGTTCATCACCGCGAGCCCGCCGAGGCGCTCGTAGCACTCCGGCGCCACCTGGGTCAGGTGGTTGACCAGCACCTCGACCGTGGCGACGTCGCGGCACCCGGCGAGGTACTCCAGCTCCTCCGCCGTCGAGACGTGCAGGATGTGCGCCGGCCGTCCGGTGCGCCGCGCCAGGGCGACGATCCGCCTGGTGCCGAGGAAGGCGCACTCCTCGTCGCGCCAGAGGCGGTGATGGTCGTGCGAGGCGCCGCGCGGGAACATCCCCCGGCGCGCCTGCAGCCGGTACTCGTCCTCGCTGTGGAAGGCGATGCGGCGGCGCCCGTGCCGCATCACCCGCTCGATCCCCTCGTCGTCCTCGATCATCAGCGCGCCGGTCGAGGAGCCGGCGAACAGCTTGACCGCGCATACCCCGCCCAGCCGCTCGTACTCGGCGAGCGCCTCGGTGTTGTCCCGCGTCGCGCCGACATAGAGCGCCAAGTCGGTCCAGCTCTCGCGCTCGGCGTAGCCCTGCTTCCAGGCGATCGAGGCGGCGTCGGTGATCGGCGGGCTGGTGTTGGGCATGTCGAACACGGTGGCGATGCCGCCGAGCAGCGCCGCGCGGGTGCCGGTCGGGATGCTCTCCACCGCGGCGTCGCCGGGATCGCGCAGGTGCACGTGCGGATCGATCAGCCCCGGCAGCACGTGCAGGCCGCCCGCGTCGACGCGCTCGGCCGCCTCGTCCGCCGCCGCCACCGACAGGCTGGCGATCCGCCCGTCGAGCACGCCGATGTCGGTATCGAGCTCGCCCCAGGGCAGCACGCAGGTCCCGCCGCGGATGATGAGGTCGTAGCGCATGCTCGCTCCCGGGACACCGAACCGGCCGGGGCCGTCCCGACCGCCGCCGCCTGGATCCCAGACCGCGCCCGGCCGCGCAACCCGTCTTCGGACTCGTCCCTGGCCGGTCAGCTCGCCAGGGTCTCGAACACGTCGCCCGAGGGCGCCTGCCCCAGCACGTGGGTGCGGTGCCAGAGCGCGTAGAACAGCAGCGTCCAGGCGGCGTGCTGCTCGCGCCGCCCGGCGGCGTTGCGGAACAGCCGCGTCACCGCATCGGCCGACGCGACCTCCGCCACCCCCTGCTGTCGCGCCACCAGCGGCGCCAGCCGGTCGCCGGCGCGCGCGATCCAGGCACCCACCGGCACGGTGAAGCCCTGCTTCGGCGCGAACGGCCGCGCCTGCGGCAGGCGCGTCTCCAGCCAGCGCCGTAGCAGCCACTTGCCGGTGCCGCCGCGTATCTTCAGCTCGTCCGGCAGCCGGAACGAGGCCGCCGCCACCGCCGGATCGAGCAGCGGCGTGCGCCCCTCGATGCCGTGCGCCATCAGGCAGCGATCGAGCTTGAGCAGCAGGTCGTTGGGCAGCCACTCGCAGATGTCGGCCTCCTGCGCCGCCAGCAGCCGCGAGCCGCGGCCGGCGCCGGTGCGGCCGCCCAGGGTCAGCTCGGTCGCGGCCAGGCCGTGGCGCCAGTCGCGCGGGTGGCTGCGCAGCACGTCGAGCCCGTCGAAGGTGCCGCGCCGGCGCATCGCCCGGCCGCCACGCCACCAGGGCCGCATCGCGCGACGGTAGCGGCCGTAGCCGGCGAACAGCTCGTCGCCGCCCTCGCCGCTCAGGATCACCTTGACGTCGAGCCTGGCGCGTCGGGCCAGCAGCCAGGTCGGGATCACCGCGTAGTCCGCGACCGGATCGTCCAGGCAGGCGACGATCTCCGGCAGATGCCGCCAGACCGTGCGCTCGTCGATGCGCAGCACCTCGTGCGCCGCACCGGCGGCGCGGGCCACGACCGCCGCCTGCTCGCTCTCGTCCGCCGCCTCGCCGCGCTCGAACGCGGCGGTGAAGGCGCGCACCGGCTCGGCGGCGACGCGGGCCATCATGTGCAGGACGCAGGCGCTGTCGATGCCGCCGGAGAGGAACAGCCCGTACGGCACGTCGCTGCGGCAGTGCAGCGCCACGCTCTGCTCGAGGGCCGCGTCCAGGCGCGCCATCGCCGCCGGCTCGTCGATCTCCTCGACGGAGCCGGCCGGCAGCGCGCTGATGCGCTGGCGGTCCAGCACGCGGCCGCCGGCGATGCGCACGGTCTCGCCCGGCAGCACGCGGGCGATGCCGGGGAAGATGGTCTCGCGCCCGGTGGTGAACTTCAGCTGCAGCAGCTCGTCGCGCGCCTGCGTGCGCAGGCCGCGACGCACCAGCCCCGCGGCCAGCAGCGCCTGCGGCTCCGAGGCGAAGGCCAGCCCGTGCTCGAACTCGGCGATGTACAGCGGCTTGATGCCGAACGGATCGCGGGCGAGCGTGAGGTTGTGCGTGCCGCGCTCGTGGATGGCGATCGCGTACATGCCGCGCAGCCGGCTCGCGAAGCCGACGCCGTCGCGCAGCCACAGGTGCAGCGGCGGCTCGCAGTCGCTGCCGGTGGCGAACC
>CAXTNB010000227.1:0-2808 GCA_964245385.1 uncultured Acetobacteraceae bacterium
GACGGGCACGGCCGGCTCGTCGAGTGCTGGAGCAAGCAGGACGCTGAGAGCTTCGACGCGCGCGCCGCCCGCCTCGGCGCGCCGTTCGACGCGATGCAGCCGCTGCCCGGCGCGCATCAACGGCGAGCTGACCACGGGCGAGACCATCGCCGACCTGGGCGGCCTGACTCTGGCGCTGGATGCCTACCACGCCTCGCTGCACGGCCATCCGGCACCGGTGCTGGACGGGCTGAGCGGCGACCAGCGCGCGTTCCTCGGCTGGGCGCAGGTCTGGCGCGGCAAGCTGCGCGACGACGCCGAGCGCGAGCGGCGGGTCGCCGATCCGCACTCGCCGCCGAGTGCCCGCGTCGACGGCCCGATGCACAACATCGACGCCTGTCACGCGGCGTGGGGCGTCGAGCCGGGCGACAGCCTCTACCTGGCGCCGCAGGAGCGGGTAAAGATCTGGTCGCACCCTCGTCGCCAGGAGGCGCCCGATGAGCGAGACCCGGCCACCGCTGCCGCCCTTCGACCTCGAGACCGCCGCCCGCAAGGTGCGCGCGGCCGAGGATGCCTGGAACTCGCGCGACCCGGCGCGGGTGGCCGGCGCCTACACCGCCGACAGCCGCTGGCGCAACCGCTCGGAGTTCTTCACCGGGCGCGAGGCGATCATCGCCTTCCTGACCCGCAAGTGGCAGGCCGAGCGGGAGTATCGCCTGGTCAAGCAGCTGTGGGCGGTGCTCGACGACCGGATCTCGGTGCGCTTCCAGTACGAGTATCACGACGCCCGGGGCCGGTGGTTCCGCGCCTACGGCAACGAGCAGTGGGAGTTCGCGCCCAGCGGCCTGATGCGGCGTCGCGAGGCCAGCATCAACGACGTGCCGATCGAGGAGGCGGAGCGGCGGTTCCGCTGGGCGCCGGGACCGCGGCCGGAGGATCATCCGGGGTTGGACGGGGTCGTTTAGGGTGCGCCAGGCAGGGTGCGCCAGGGCTCCGCCCTGCACCCGCCGGGGCCTCAGGCGCCAGACCCCGATCCCTGGGTCAGGAAGCGCTCGAAGGCGTCGAGCGTGGCGGCCGAGACGTGGTGCTCGATGCCCTCCGCGTCCGCCCGCGCCGTCTCCGACGGCACGCCCAGGCGGACCAGCAGGTCGAGCACGATGCGGTGCCGGCGCCGCACCGCCTCGGCCAGCGCCAGGCCGGCCGCGGTGAGGCTGACGCCGCGATAGGGCCTGCTCTCGGCGAGCCCGGCACGGCACAGCCTGCCGATGCACTTGATCGCGCTGGCGTGCGAGACACCCAGGTGACGCGCGATCCGGCTCGGCCCGACGCTGCCGGCCGCCTCCGCCTCGCCCGGATGGCGCATCAGGTCGGCGATCAGCTCGACGTAATCCTCCAGCAGCACCCGCGCCTGCGCCGCCCGCGCCTTGCGGAACGGCGCCGGCTGCACCGGGTCCGCCGCCGTGTCCGATCGCGCAGTTGTCATCGTGGTTTGGCCCTCGCCGACGCGTTGACGGATTTGTAGCCAAGGATACAAATTCGCCGCATGACATCCTCGTCACCCGACCTGTCCGACGCGGCGGCCGTCCAGCCGGCCGACCTGTCCGGACGCGCCGAGCGCGCGGTCCAGCAGGTGCTCGGCGGGCGGCGTGTCGGCTGGCGCAGCCTGTTCGCCCTGTCCGGTCCCGCCATCGTCGCCTCCGTGGCCTACGTCGATCCCGGCAACTACGTCACCAACATCCAGGCCGGCGCCCGCTACGGCTATGCCCTGCTCTGGGTGGTGGTGCTCGCCAACCTGATCGCGGTCCTGTTCCAGACGCTCTCGGCGCGGCTCGGCATCGTCAGCGGCCGCAACCTCGCCGAGCTGTGCCGGGCACGCTACACCCGCCCGGTGGTGATCGCCATGTGGCTGGTCAGCGAGCTGGCCTCGATGGCGACCGACCTCGCCGAGTTCGTCGGCGGCGCCATCGCGCTGTCGCTGCTGGCGCATCTGGCGCTGCTGCCGGCGATGGGCATCATGGGGGTGCTGACCTTCCTGCTGCTCGGGCTGCAGTCGCGCGGCTTCCGCCCGGTGGAGCTGGTCATCGCCGGGCTGGTCGCGGTGATCAGCCTGTCCTACGTCGCCGAGCTGATCATCGCGCCGCCGCGCTGGCAGCAGGCGCTGCACGGCGCGCTGTGGCCGAGCCTGCCCGACCGCGCCGCGCTGGGGCTCGCCATCGGCATCGTCGGCGCCACCGTGATGCCGCACGCGATCTTCCTGCATTCCGGCCTGACCCAGAGCCGCGTCGCGGTCCGCAACCAGGTCGAGCGCCGGCGCCTGGTGCGCTTCTCCGACCGCGAGGTGCTGGCCGCCCTGTTCGTGGCCGGCCTGGTGAACATGGCGATGGTGGCGATGGCGGCCGAGTTCCACCACGCCGGCCATCCCGAGGTGGCGGACCTGGAGAGCGCCTTCCGCACGCTGACGCCGCTGCTCGGCGCCGGGGCGGGGATCCTGTTCCTGGTCTCCCTGCTCGCGTCGGGTCTGTCGTCGGCGATGGTGGCGACCATGGCCGGGCAGGTGGTGATGGCCGGCTTCCTGGGCATGTCGATCCCGCTCTGGCTGCGTCGCGCCGTCACCATGCTGCCCTCGTTCGCGGTGATCGGCGCCGGCGTCGATCCGACCTGGGCGCTGATCGCGAGCCAGGTGGTGCTCTCCTTCGTGCTGCCGCTGCCGATGATCACGCTGCTGGCGGTCAGCCGGGACGCGGGCATCATGGGCAGCTTCCGGCTGCGCGGCGCCACCTACCTGCTGAGCCTGTGCATGGTGGCGATCGTGCTCGGCCTGAACGCGGC
>CAXTNB010000227.1:2818-4741 GCA_964245385.1 uncultured Acetobacteraceae bacterium
TGCTGGCCCAAACCTTCGGGGGGCTGCCGTCCTGAGCCGCGTCGCGCCCTTGCGGAAGCCCGGACTTGCTGCTGCAAGACCTGCCTGAACCGGCGGAGAGGCGGATGGACGTGATCAGGCTCGGCTATCCGGACGCGGCGCTGCACGAGGCGAGTGCCGCCGCGGTCGCGCGGGTGCTGGAGGCGCACGAGCTCGAGGTCGAGTACGTGCCGGCGGCACCCGACGCGGACGCGGTCGGCGACGACGTCGACCTGTTCGCCTCCGCCTGGCTGCCGCGCACCGACGCCTCGCTGCTCGCCGCCGGCCGGATGCGGCCGCTCGGCGTGCTCTACCGTCCGATCCTGCTGTGGAGCGTCGCCGGCGGCGACGGCCGCCACGAGGCCGGGAGCATCGCCGACCTCGCGGCGAGCCGGCACTTCGAGCGCAGGATCCTGGCGCCGCCTGGGCCGATCGCGCGGGCCGCGCCGCAGGTGCTCGCCGCCTATGGCCTGCAGCAGGCCGGCTACGCGGTCGAGACGGTCTGCGAACGCGAGGCGTTCGCCTGGGCGCAGGCGGCCGCGCCCGGGAGCCCCGGGCGCGTGGTGCCGATGTGCCGGCCGCACGCGCTGCTGCACGCCTCCGCGCTGCGCCCGCTCGACGACCCGCTGGATGCCCTCGGGCCGGAGCAGCAGGCCAGGATGCTGATCCGCGAGGACCTGCAGGCGATCCTCGATCCCGACCTGATCGACGAGCTGGAGGCGCTGACGCTGGGCAACCGCGTGGTCGGCGCGATGGCGCACGCGATGCGCGTCCAGGCGATGAGCGCCGAGCAGGCCGCCGACGCCTGGCAGCGCGGCAAGCTCACGCCGCGTGGCTGAGCCGCCGGCCGTCGTGGGCGATCCCGCCGACCGGCTGCTCGCGGCGCAGTACGAGGCCTACCCCTACCCGGCGCGCGACCCGCGCGAGGAGGCGAGGCGCCTGGTCATCGGCAGCCCGAGCCACCTGCGCGAGATCGACCACTGGGTGTTCGGTGCGGCACGGCCACGGTCGCGGCCGCTGCGCGCGCTGGTCGCCGGCTGCGGCACCGGCGATGGCGCCATCATGCTGGCCCAGCAGCTGGCCAGCGCCGGGCGTCCCGGCCACGTGCTGTGCCTCGACCGCTCCGCCGCCGCGCTGGCGATCGCTAGCGCGCGCGCCGAGGCCCGGGGACTCGCCAACATCAGCTTCCGCGACGCGTCGCTGCTCGACCTGCCCACACTCGGGCTCGGCCGGTTCGACTACGTCGATTGCTGCGGCGTGCTGCACCACCTGCCGGATCCCGGGCGCACCCTGGCCGAGCTGCGCGACCTGCTGACGCCGGGCGGCGGCATCGGGCTGATGCTCTACGCCCCGCACGGGCGCACCGGCGTCTACATGCTGCAGGACGCGCTGGCCCGGCTGGCGCCCGCCGGGGCGCCGCCGCCGGCGCGGCTCGAGGTGGCGAAGCGGGTGATGCGCCACCTGCCGCGCACCGCCTGGCTGCGCGCCAACGTCAATTTCGGCGACCACCTGAGCGGCGGCGACGCCGGCCTCTACGACCTGCTGCTGAACGCGCGCGACCGCTGCTACGACGTCGCGTCGCTGCACGCGCTGCTGGCCGGCGCCGGGCTCGCGGTCGCCGCCCTGATCGAGCCGGCGCGCTACGATCCGGCGCTGCTGCTGCCGGACGCGCGGCTGCGCGCCCGCATCGACACCCTGGACCCCCCGGCGCGCGCCGCGGTCGCCGAGGCGCTGGCGGGCAACATGAACACGCACATCGCCTATGTCGGGCGAGCGGGCGAGCTGGCCGCGGCACCCGATCCGCGGGCCGCGCGGGCGGTGCCGGTGGCGCGCGAGATGCCGGCTGCCGAGCTCGCGCGGCAGATCGGCCCGGCCGGCGCGCTCGCGCCTCGCTTCGGCCAGCTC
>CAXTNB010000227.1:4751-5075 GCA_964245385.1 uncultured Acetobacteraceae bacterium
CGTCGCACTGCCGCCGCAGGCGCGCCCGCTGCTCGGGCTGATCGACGGCGAGCGCGACGTCGAGGCGATCGCGGCGGCGATGGCGGAGCGCGGCCTGAGCCGGCCGCGGTTCGACGCCGCCTGGCGCGAGCCCTTCGCGACCCTCAACGGCCTCAACCGCATCCTGCTGCGGGCTCCGCCCTGAAGCCGAGGCGAGCCGCGGCGTGAGCGAGGCGGCCATCATCATCTTCGGCGCCGGGATGCTGCCGGACGGCACGCCGAGCGCCACCTTGCGGCGTCGCGTCGACGCGGCACTCGAGTTCGGCCGCGGGCTGCCGGACGCGC
>CAXTNB010000228.1:0-5047 GCA_964245385.1 uncultured Acetobacteraceae bacterium
GCGGCGGCCAAGCCAGCGGCCAGCCGCGGTACGGCCAGGAGACGCATCTTGGCGCGCATGACGAACTCCGAACCTGCCGACGGCGGTGCTGCCGCCGTCACGACCGATATGGTGATCGGTCCCACGTTTCGACAGAAGGCCGCATCGAAGGCGATTTCACGGCGAAGCCGAGGCGGAAGCGGCGCAGGCCGGTCACGTCACGGCGAGGTCGGGCCGGTGGCGGGCGCATTCGGGTCGCGCGCGTAGGGGCCCGGGCCTTCCGGGTGGGCGACGCGGCTGTAGCCGCTGGGCGGCCGGAACAGAGAGGCGTCGATCGGACCGTAGGTCACCTGCTCCGCCACCAGGTGGCCGCGCGCGCCCTGGGAGTCGGCACCCTCGTCGCTGAGCACCACGCCGTCGGCGGTGACGCAGGCGACGGAGTTGCCCGAGGGCCCGGTGATCGTCCAGTGCCGGCAGGCGAGGCCGGCCACGCGATCGGCCGGACCGGCAACGAAATGCATGCTGGGGTCGAGCAGGAACGGGCTGCGCAGCTCGTCGCGCTCCGGCAGCTGCATGTAGACGCGTGCCGAGTTGATCACGACCGTCATCATCCGCTGGTCGCGGTCGAGGATGGTGGCGCCCTGGCCGCCCGGCGCGTCGATGCGCATCAGCCGGCCGCCGCCGCTGAACGACACCGTGATCCGCTGCGCCGACGGCGCCGCGTCGGGCTTCACCTCGTAGGAGACCTGGACGTCGCGGGTCGGCATGAAGGGCGGATGCGCGGCCTGGCTGGAGATCGGCTGGGCGCGCGCGGGCTGGGCGTACGACAGCGATACCGCGCCGATCGACAGCAGGGTGAGGCAGGAGGTCAGGAGCGGGCGGCGCATGGCTGGATCTCGAGATGCTAAGCCCCGCAGGTGGAACCGCCGCCCACGGCTTTCAACGGTGCCGCCGGCGGCGCGTCGCGGCCCATGCGCTCGATCTCGTCGCGGATCGCGCCGTCCTCGCCCTCCCAGCGTCCGGTCCGCGCGGTCGCGGCGTCGAGCAGCGTCAGGTAGCGGGCACGCGGCAGCTCGATCGCGCCGAACTGCGACAGATGTGCCGTGATGAACTGCGTGTCGAGCAAGGTGAAGCCGCCGAGTCGCAGCCGCCCCACCAGGTGCGCCAGCGCCACCTTCGAGGCGTCGCGCCGGCGGCTGAACATGCTCTCGCCGAAGAAGGCGCCGCCGATCGCCAGGCCGTACAGGCCGCCGCACAGCGCGCCGTCGCGCACGCACTCGACGCTGTGCGCGTGCCCCTGCCGGTGCAGCGCCAGGAACAGCGCGCGGATCTCCCGGTTGATCCAGCTCTCCTCGCGGCCGGGCGCCGGCTCGGCGCAGCCGTCGATCACCGCCTCGAACCGGGTGTCGACGACGACCTGGTACTCGTCCGACAGCACCGTGCGACGCAGCCGGCGCGGCAGGTGGAAGCGGTCGAGGGGAAGGATGCCGCGCTGCTCGGGATCGAGCCAGAACAGGTCCTGGCCGTCGCGCGTCTCGGCCATCGGGAACAGTCCGCTGCGGTAGCGCTGCAGCATGACCGCGGTGCTGACCTCGGCGCGTCGTCTGAACATACGCGCAGGTTGCTTTTCTCCCGCCCGTGAAGCAACCGAGGAAGCGCGCCGCCGCGCGCGGCCGAAGCCCGCGCGAGCGGCACGCGGGCGGAGCACGGTTGACAGGCGGCGTCGGACAGGGCGGAACCGGCCGCGGCGAAAGGCGGCTTCATGCAGTTCGATCTGACGACCCGTGACGGCGACGAGGGCCGAGGTGTCGGCCGCGTGCCGCCCCGCCGGAGCGCACGCCGATGCGGATGACGCTGGTGTTCACCGCTTTCGCGGCCGTGGCGGCCCTGGCGGCGCTGGCGCTGCCGCACCTGGCGCGGGGCCTCGGCCTCGACATGATGCTGATCTACCTGCTGCTGGCGGTGCTGTCCGGCCTGCTGGGACTGCTTCGCTAGCCCCGACACCCACGCGGGGCCCGGGGCCGTCGGTCCCAGCGGGTCGAGGGCAGCACCCTTGCCTGCTTCCCGGCGACCCCTCAGGCCGCCGCCGGCTTCTGCGCCAAGCCGGCGCGGATCGTCTCGACCGCCTCCTGCACCAGCAGCGCCCCGTGCGTGCGCTCGAGCCTGCGAATGGTGAAGTGCGCCCGCGCCAGCGCCCGGTAGTGCGCGAGGAACGCCGCGTTGAGCGAGGCGCCGCACAGCGCGCCGGCCACCGGCATCATCTGCAGCGACACCTTGCGCGACAGCGCCAGTCCGTAATGCGACGACACCTCGGAGAGCAGCATCACCACCGGACGGCCGCGCAGCACGGCGCGGGCGGAGAAGTAGCCGAGTTCGCTCTGCTCCTCGCCGGCATGGAACGAGCGCAGCGCGAACACCTCCAGGCAGGCGCGCCGGCTGTCCGGATCGGACAGGTCCTCGCCCTCCTCGCGGGCGATGCGCGCGATCTCGCGCATGATGGTCAGGGTGGTGAAGCCGATGTCCGGGATCAGCCCCGACAGGCCGGCGAAGCCGCCGACCGCGCCGGAGGCGGTGACCGCCGCCTGGATGACCAGGTCGCGCCAGCGACGGTCCGGCGGCGCCGAGTCGTCCAGCGCCGTCGCGGCCGGGCTCTTCAGCCCGACCACGGCGACGTCGAAGGCGCGCACGATGGCGCTCTCGCCGATGCCCTGCAGCTTGATCTGCAGCGTCGGCGCCATGCCGATGCCGCGCAGGCCGAGCCGGGTCACCTGGCCGACGGCGCCGCCCATCAGGTCGGCGAGCCGGACCAGCATGCCGCGGCCGGTCTCGACCTGTCCCAGCGCGCGCTCCAGCGCCCCGATCGCGGCGTCGCTGAGCCCACGGCTGTCCGGTGCGAGCGGGGTCAGCTCGTTTCGTGCTGACCCGGGACCTGTGGCTCCTGGGCCTGTGGCGGCGCTCATCGCGATCTCCTGTTGCCGCACGCCTAACGCGTCAGCGGAGATCCGGCTTCACCGGCGGGAGCGACGACGCGCGACTCAGGCGGCGTCGGCGTCGGCGACCGGGCTGGCGGCGAGCTTCTGCGCCACGTGCATCAGCACCGTGCGGTCCTCGGGCGGGCAGCGTCGGAACAGGCGCAGCAGCGACATCTCCTCGGCGGAGAGCACGCTGTCGGTGGCGAGGCCTTCCCAGCCTTCCTTCAGCATGCTGACCGAGACTCCGAGCGCTTCGGCGATGCGCCGCAGCTTGCCGCTCATCTGGCCCGCCCGGCCGGTCTCCCACTGCGCGACCGCGCTCCGCGACACGCCGGTGGAGACCGCCAGGGTGTCCTGGGTCAGGCCGCGGGCGCGGCGCAGGGTGCGGATGCGGCTGCCGATGGTGACTGCCGGGCTGTCGTCGCCGGGGACGCCGCCCATGCTGACCGGCGCCTGCGCGGGAGCCAGGTTCGGCACGTGGCCGCCGAGGTGATCGGCCATGAGGTCGGGCGCGCGGTTGGCTGTCTGGTCGCGGGCGCCGCCTGGAGCGTGCATCAAAAACCGCCGATCATCTCGTTTCGGGTACAGCCACATAACGCGTCGTGACGGCGAGCCAGGTTCACAAAATCTTGAGACGCCAAATTTACGATTTACTAACGTTTATTTATCAGAGTGTTGCGGCTTGGGTCGGGTGGAAACGAGGGGAACCGAACCGCGGCGCTCGACTTGATAGGGCTGTATCCCGACCAAACTGGCACGCGCGCCGACCGCACACGATGCAACCCCTGCTGGAGTCGCAGTCCATGCCCTTCCATTTCTCCCGCGCGGTGGCGCCCGCTCTCGGCGTCGCCGCGGCCGTAATGCTGAGCGGCCTCTGCGCCGTCCCGGCCTCGGCGCAGGCGCTTCGTGCCTCGTCGTCGAACTCGCTGGCGGCCGGCTCGACCGCCGACCGCAACTCGACGCCGACCTCCTCGACCACGGGACTGCCGGGCGCGACGGCGCGGCAGACCACCTCGACCGGCACCGGCTGGCATTCGCCGGTCAGCATCCTCGGTATGCCGCTGCGGGTCGCGGCACCGGTGACCCCGGCCTACAACAACGCCGCCGCCTACAGCACCTTCGCCGGGCAGCCCGAGAACGGCAAGGACGCGGTGCTGCAGCAGAGCATCGACGGCGCGCCGTAGCCGTCGCCTCCGCCGGGCGGCACCTCAGCGCCAGCCGCCGATGCTGGCGATCGCCCGCCAGTGCGCCGGCGAGACCGGCACCACGGAGAGCCGCGGCTGCCGCAGCAGCGCCAGCTCGGCGAACTCGGGGTCGGCGCGCAGCTCAGCGAGGCTGACCGGACGGGCAAGTTCGCCGCGGGCGCGCATGTCGACGCAGACCCAGCCGCCGGACGCCGCGGTGGGATCGGCGTAGGCCTCGCGCACCACCTCGACCACGCCGACGATCTGCTTGCCGGTGTTCGAGTGGTAGAAGAAGGCGAGGTCGCCGCGTCGCATCGCCATCAGGTTGCGCTTCGCCTGATGGTTGCGCACCCCCGTCCACGGCTCGACCTGGCGCTGCAGCTGCTGCTGCCAGGAGAACGCCTCCGGCTCCGACTTCACCAGCCAGTGGCCCGCCTCGCTCACTCCGCCACGGCGCCGTCGCGGAACACGGTGCGGAAGCCGCGTATCACGGTGCTCTCGAACAGCTCGGCCTTGCTGTAGGGGTCGCTGGCGGCGAAGCCTTCGGCCTCGGCCCGGTCCGCGACGTCGATCACCAGCAGGCTGCCGCAGGGCCGGCCGTCGAGGTCGAGCAGCGGACCGGCGTGGACCAGCTTCTCGACGTAGCGCTCGAGGTACGACAGGTGGCTGGGACGCACCGCCAGCCGGGTCTCCAGCAGGCCGGGCTTGTCGGTGCAGGTGATGGCGAACAGCATGGTGGTTCCTCCCCCGCCGCGCGCGTGCGCGCCGCCTCGCCCGGAGCGTGCAGGCGCGGACGCGGCCATGATAGGATCACCCCTCGCGGCGCGACAGGGGTGCGGTTCTCGCGCCACCGCCGCGTCGCTCTTCCTGTCGCTCTTCCTCTGGCTCGCCGCGCGCGCTACATCTGCCACG
>CAXTNB010000229.1:0-5014 GCA_964245385.1 uncultured Acetobacteraceae bacterium
GCCCGGGTAAGATCGCCGTCGAGCCCACCAAGCGCATGGCCACCCAGCGCGACCTGGCGCTGGCCTACTCCCCCGGCGTCGCCGCCGCCTGCGAGGAGATCCGCCGCGATCCGACCGCCGCCCGCGACTATACCGCGCGCGGCAACCTGGTCGGCGTGGTCTCCAACGGCACCGCGGTGCTCGGCCTGGGCAATATCGGGCCGCTCGCCGGCAAGCCGGTGATGGAGGGCAAGGCCGTCCTGTTCAAGAAGTTCGCCGGCATCGACGTGTTCGACATCGAGGTCGATGCGCTGGATCCGGACCGCTTCATCGAGGTGGTGGCGGCACTGGAGCCGACCTTCGGCGCGATCAACCTCGAGGACATCAAGGCGCCGGAATGCTTCCGCATCGAGGCCGCGCTGCGCGCGCGCATGGGCATTCCGGTGTTCCACGACGACCAGCACGGCACCGCCATCGTCGCCGCCGCCGCGGTGCGCAACGGGCTCGAGGTGCAGGGCAAGTCGCTGTCGGAAGTGAAGCTGGTCACGTCGGGCGCCGGTGCGGCGGCGATGGCCTGCGTCGACCTGCTGGTCGAGATGGGGCTGCGCGCGGCCAACGTGACGCTGACCGACATCAAGGGCGTGGTGTATGCCGGCCGGGAGCCGGACATGCCGGCCAACATGGCCCGCTACGCCCGGCACACCGACGCCCGCACGCTGGCCGACGTGCTGGACGGTGCCGACGTGTTCCTCGGCCTGTCGGCACCCGGCGTGCTCAAGCAGCACTGGCTGCCGAAGATGGCGGCGAACCCGTTCATCCTGGCACTCGCCAACCCGGAGCCGGAGATCCTGCCGGACCTGGCGCGCGCGATCCGGCCGGACGCGATCATCGCCACCGGGCGATCCGACTATCCGAACCAAGTCAACAACGTGCTGTGCTTTCCGTTCATCTTCCGCGGCGCGCTCGACGTCGGCGCGCGCGAGATCAACGAGGAGATGAAGCTGGCCGCCGTCGAGGCGATCGCCGCCCTCGCGCGCGCCGAGGCGAGCGAGGTGGTCGTCGCGGCCTATGGCGGCGAGGCGCCCAGCTTCGGCCCGGAGTACATCATTCCGAAGCCGTTCGATCCCCGGCTGATCCTGCACGTGGCACCCGCGGTGGCGCGGGCGGCGATGAAGAGCGGGGTGGCGACCCGCCCGATCGAGGATTTCGACGCCTACAAGGAGGATCTCGAGATCTTCGTGTTCCGCTCCGGCCAGGTGATGCGCCCGATCTTCGAGGTGGCGCGCAAGGCCGGCAAGCGCATCGTCTACGCCGAGGGCGAGGACGAGCGCGTGCTGCGCGCGGTGCAGACCGTGGTCGACGACCGGCTCGCCCGGCCGGTGCTGATCGGGCGGCACGACAAGATCGCGCAGCAGATCCACGGCCTCGGTCTGCGGCTGGTGCCGGGGAAGGACATCGAGATCCTGGATCCGGAGCAGGACGGCGCGGTGTTCGATGCGCTGCTGGGTCCGTACAGCAAGCTGGTGGAGCGCCGCGGCGTCACGCCGACGCTGGCCGGGCGCCAGCTGACGCGTCGCCCGACCGTGGCCGCGGCGATGCTGCTGCACGCCGGCCTGGTCGATGCCGCCCTGGTCGGCGGTCACGGCGACTGGTGGCGGCACATGCACTACTGGGCGCCGCTGATCCCGCGTCGCCCGGAGGTGACGCGGCTGTACGCGATCTCCGGCCTGATCCAGTCGAACGGCGTGCTGTTCTTCTGCGACACCCATTTCAATCTCGATCCGACGGCCGAACAGATCATGGAGCTCACCATACTGGCCGCCGACGCCGTGCGGATGTTCGGGATCACGCCGCGCGCGGCGCTGCTGTCGCATTCCTCCTTCGGCGCCAGCAACTCTGACTCGGCGCGCAAGATGCGACGCGCGCTGGCGTTGCTGCGCGAGCACGCGCCGCAGCTCGAGGTGGACGGCGAGATGCAGGGCGATGCGGCACTCAGCGAGACGTTGCGCGACCGTGTCATGACCTCCAGCCGCCTGAACGGCACCGCCAACCTGCTGATCATGCCGACCCTGGATGCCGCCAACATCAGCTTCAACCTGCTCAAGGCGGCGGGCGAGGGACTGCAGATCGGCCCGATCACGCTCGGGGTGTCGAAGCCGATCCATACCCTGGCGGGCAGCGTGACCGCGCGCGCGATCGTGAACCTGACCGCGCTCGCGGCACTTCAGGCCGAACAGGGCTCGGCGTGATCTTCGGTCGTTTCACTCCATGGTGCGGCATTGCGGGTGATGCCGTCGCATGGCACCGTTTCCCCGCGCGCTGGCGTGTCGCACCCCTTACTGAAGGTGAGCCCTGGTGATCAAACCCTTGCGCAAGGCAGTTCTTCCGGTCGCCGGTCTGGGCACGCGCTTCCTGCCGGCGACCAAGGCGATGGCCAAGGAGATGCTTCCGGTCGTGGACCGACCGCTGATCCAGTACGCGGTCGACGAGGCGCGCGCCGCCGGCATCGAGCAGTTCTGCATGATCACCGGGCGCGGCAAGACGGAGCTGGTCGAGTATTTCGACGTCGCCTACGAGCTGGAAGCCACCCTGCGCGAGCGCGGCAAGCAGGACGGGCTGGATGCGCTCGAATCGACGAGCATGCAGCCGGGCTCGATCGTCAGCGTGCGCCAGCAGGAACCGCTCGGGCTGGGACACGCGATCTGGTGCGCGCGCTCCTTCATCGGCGACGATCCGTTCGCGATCCTGCTGCCGGACGACATCATCCTGAGCAAGGTGCCCTGCCTGAAGCAGCTCGCCGACGCCTATCACGAGACCGGCGGCAACGTGGTCGCGGTGTCCGAGGTGCCCCCCGAGCAGACCAACCGCTACGGCATCCTGGCGATCGGCGAGGAGAAGGGCAACCTGGTCGAGGTCACCGGTCTGGTCGAGAAGCCGAACCCGGAGGATGCGCCCTCGAACCTCTCGATCATCGGCCGCTACGTGCTGACCGCCGACGTGATGCCGTTCCTGGCGATGCTGGAACGCGGTGCCGGCAACGAGGTGCAGCTCACCGACGCGATGGCCAAGATGATCGGCAACGTGCCGTTCCACGGCCTGCGCTACGAGGGCAAGCGCTTCGACTGCGGCGACAAGGTCGGCTTCCTGGAGGCGCAGATCGCCTTCGCGCTGGAGCGTGCCGACCTCGGCCCGGCGGTGCGCGAGTTCCTGAAGCACTATTGCGAGTGCCTGTGATGGCCTTCCAGCATGATTTCGATCCCACCAGCCTGCGCGAGTACGACATACGCGGGATCGTCGGCAAGACGCTCAAGGCGGCCGACGCGTTCGCGGTCGGGCGCGCGTTCGGCACCATCGTCTCGCGCGGCGGCGGCGGCACCGTCGCGGTCGGCTGCGACGGCAGGCTGTCCTCCCCCGAGCTCGAGCAGTCCCTGGTGGCGGGGCTGAAGGCTTCGGGGATGGAAGTGCTGCGCGTCGGATGCGGTCCGACGCCGATGCTGTACTACGCCGCGACGACCCTGAAGACCGACGGCGCGGTGATGGTCACGGGCAGCCACAACCCGGCGAACTACAACGGCTTCAAGATGATGCTGGGCCGCAAGCCGTTCTACGGCGCCCAGATCAAGGAACTCGGACGGATCGCCGCCGCCGGCGAGGTGGCGGCCGAGGCCGAGGGCTCCGACCGCCGCGTCGATATCGCGCACGACTACGTCGCCCGGCTGATCGCCGACTGGGACGGCGGCGACCGCATCCTCAAGGTGGTCTGGGACAACGGCAACAGCTCCGCCGGCGAGATCCTGGCCCGCCTGGTGCGTTCACTGCCCGGCGAGCACACGGTGCTGAACGGCGAGATCGACGGCAACTTCCCCGCGCACCATCCCGACCCGACCGTGGCCAAGAACCTGGAGCAGCTGATCGCCGCCGTGGCGGAGAAGAAGGCCGACATCGGCATCGCCTTCGACGGTGACGCCGACCGCATCGGCGTGGTGGACAACAAGGGCGAGATCCTGTGGGGCGACCAGCTCCTGGTCGTGCTCGCCCGCGACGTGCTCAAGTCCAACCCGGGCGCCACCATCATCGCCGACGTCAAGGCGAGCCAGGTGCTGTTCGACGAGATCAGCCGCGCCGGCGGCAAGCCGCTGATGTGGCGCACCGGTCACTCGCTGATCAAGGCCAAGATGGCGGAGACCGGCTCGCCGCTGGCCGGGGAGATGTCCGGGCACGTGTTCTTCGCCGACAAATGGTACGGCTTCGACGACGCGCTCTACGCCGCCGTGCGGCTGCTCGGCATCGCCGCCCGCATGGATGGTCCGCTCTCCTCGGTGAAGCAGGCGCTGCCGCGAACGGTGAGCACGCCCGAGCTGCGCTTCGACTGCGACGACACCCGCAAGTTCGGCGTGATCGAGGAGGTGGCCGCTCGCCTGAAGGCGGACGGGGCGGAGGTCTCGGCGATCGACGGCGTGCGCGTGCGCACCCTCGATGGCTGGTGGCTGCTGCGCGCCTCCAACACGCAGGCGGTGCTGGTGGCGCGCGCGGAAGCCGCGGACGAGGCGGGCCTGCGACGCCTCAAGGACGCCCTGGTGCATCAGCTGGAGCAGTCGGGCCTGGCGGCGCCGGATTTCTCCGGGGAGAATGCCGGACACTGAGATCGCCGCCGCGAGCGGGGCGTCGAGCGGCGACGGGCCCGGCTCCGTCCTCGCCACGCTGTGCTCGCCGGGCTTCGCGACCACCGCTCCCGCTCTCGTCGGCGACGCGCTGATCCCCGACGCCGTGCGCGACGCCTGCCTGGCGTGGCGGCAGCGCTGGTTCGAGCCGCGCGACGTGGTGATCCGCGTGGTCCGTGACGTCTTCGTCGCGGCCGAAGGTCTGGTGTTCGACCGCGACGGGCAGGTCCTGCGCTACAGCATCCGTCAGCACGAGCCGGAGATGCTCGAACAGGCGGCCGGCGCGGTGAGCCGCGCCATCGCCGGCGAGCCGTTGGTGCGGCACGAGCTGCCCCTGGTGCGGGGCAAGAAACGGGGCGCCGCCAACTACGGTC
>CAXTNB010000230.1:0-313 GCA_964245385.1 uncultured Acetobacteraceae bacterium
GCCGATCCCGAGGGGATCCGGCCAGCGGGCAGGCCGGCGGGCGGAGAAGACAGACACCGTGCACCGACCGACAGTTCCGCCTCCCCCACCGCTGCTGCAGGCGCGCGACCTGTGGCTGACCGTGCCCGCGCGTCCGGACGCGGTCAACTCGGAGCGCACGCTGGACATCGTGCGCGGCGTCGGGCTGGAGCTGCGCTCGGGCGAATCCGTCGGCCTCGTCGGGCCGTCGGGATCGGGCAAGACCAGCCTGCTGATGCTGCTCGCCGGGCTGGAGCGGCCCAGCCGCGGCAGCGTCTGGATCGAGGGGACAGAC
>CAXTNB010000230.1:323-4997 GCA_964245385.1 uncultured Acetobacteraceae bacterium
GCACCAAGGCGCAGAGCAGGAAAACCGCGCACGCGCCCTTCGCCAGCCGCCCCGCCGCGCCATATCGCCGCTTCATGGACATCGCCTCCCCCCTGCCTGCCGGTCGCCGCCTCGTCGAGACACGCGGCCTGCGCCTGACGGTTCCGGCCGCCGCGGGTCCGGTGCACATATTGGCCGGGATCGACCTCGACATAGACCAGGGCGAGTCCGTGGGCCTGGTGGGACCTTCGGGCTCGGGCAAGACCAGCCTGCTGATGGTGCTGGCCGGGCTGGAACGCGCCACCGGCGGCACGGTGCGGGTGGCCGACCACGACATGACGTCGCTGTCCGAGGACGCGCTGGCCCGGGTGCGGCGCGAGACGGTGGGCATCGTGTTCCAGTCCTTCCACCTGATCCCGACGATGACCGCGCTGGAGAACGTGGCGATCCCGCTCGAGCTCGCCGGCCGCCGCGACGCCGGCGCGCGGGCGCGGGCGGCGCTGGAGCAGGTCGGGCTGTCGCACCGCATCGGCCACCGCCCGGGCCAGCTGTCGGGCGGCGAGCAGCAGCGGGTGGCGCTGGCGCGCGCCTTCGCCCCGGAACCGCGCCTGCTGCTCGCCGACGAGCCGACCGGCAACCTGGACGCCCGCACCGGGGCGAAGGTGGCCGAGCTGATGTTCGGCCTGCAGCGCGATCGCGGCACCACGCTGCTGCTGATCACCCACGACGCCAGCCTGGCCTCGCGCTGCGGCCGCAGGCTGTCGGTCGCCGACGGCCGGGTGTCGGCGATGGCGTCGTGAGCGCGCTGCCGGCGGCGCTGCGTATCGCCTGGCGCGACATGCGCGGCAGCCTGGCGGGGATGCGGCCGGGGATCGGCATCGTGCTGCTCTGCCTCGCCCTCGGCGTGGCCGCGATCGGCACCGTGGGCGGCCTGCGCGCCGCGATCCAGGGCGGTGTCGCGGCGCAGCGGCGCGCGCTGCTCGGCGGCGACCTCAGCATGGAGAGCCCCGACCCGCTGCCTCCCGCACTCGCGGTCTACCTGCGCGGCCGCGGGCTGCGCGTCTCTGAGACCGCCACCCTGCGCTCGATGCTGTACGCTGCGGGCGGCCGACGCATGCTGGTCGAGCTGCGCGGCGTCGACGACGCCTACCCGCTGGTCGGCGAGGTGACGCTGGCGCCGCGTCTCGGTCTCGCCGCCGCACTCGAGCGCGGCCTGCTGGCCGAGCCGCTGGTCGCCGACCGGCTGTCGGCGGCACCCGGCGCCCCCCTGCGCCTCGGCAGCCGCGCCTACGCCCTGTCGGCGCTGCTCGACCACCTGCCGGACGGCGCCGGCAGCACGAGCCTGGCGCCCACCGTGATGCTGTCGCGCCGCGCGCTGGACGCGTCCGGCCTGATCGCGCCCGGCGCGCTGGTCAGCTACACGCTGCGGGTGGCGCTGCCGGACAGCGCGGCGCTGCGCCTGCCGGCGGCGCGGCAGGCGCGCGCCGAGGCGCTGGCACGCGACATCGCCGTCCGCTTCCCCGACGAGCCCTGGCACATACGCGACGTCAGCGACGCGGCACCCGCGCTGACCCGCGTGGTCGAGCAGGTCTCGCAGTTCCTGACGCTGATCGGCCTGGCCTCGCTGCTGCTCGGCGGGCTCGGCGTCGCCTCCGGCGTCGCCGCCTGGCTGGAGGCGAGGGGCGAGACGCTGGCGGTGCTGCGCTGCCTCGGCGCCTCGTCGCGCGTGGTCGCCGGCATCGTCTCGCTGCAGCTCGGCCTGCTCTGCGGCCTCGGCATCCTGGCCGGCGGCGTCGCCGGGCTGGTGATCCCGAGGCTCGCGGTGCGCGCCCTGGCCGGGCTGCTGCCGGTCGCGCCGGACGAGCGGCTGCACCTGGCGCCGGAGCTGCTCGCGGCCGTTTTCGGCATCCTGGTCGCCGCCCTGTTCGCGCTGCCGCCGCTGCTGCGCGCCCTGCAGGTCTCGCCGGTGACGCTGTTCCGCGAGGAGATCGGCGAGGGCAGTGCCGCCGGCTGGCGGCTGCGGCTGGTGCTGGGCGGGATCGTGCTGGCCCTGGTGGTGCTGGCGACGCTGACCTCGCCCTCGCCGCTGCTCGCCCTCGGCTTCTGCGCCGTCGCCGCGGCGGTGCTGCTGCTGTTCCGGCTGGCCGCGCTGGCGCTGCGGCTGCTGTCGCGCCGCGTCGACCGAGTTGGCAGGAGCGGCGGCGGCGGTTCGGTCTGGCTGCGCCTGGGGCTGCGGGCGCTGCACCGGCCGGGCTCGGCGGCCGGCGCGCTGCTGCTGGCACTCGGCGCCGGGCTGTCCACGCTGGCGACGGTGGCGTTGATCGAGGGCAACATACGCGACGCCGTGCTCGGGCAGCTGCCGGCGCACGCGCCGTCGTTCTACTTCATCGACATCCAGCCCGACGAGGTGGGGCGTTTCGACGCGGTGCTGCGCGCACTGCCGCAGGTCGGCGAGGTGCGACAGCTGCCGAGCCTGCGCACCCGCGTGGTCGCCGTCGACGGGCTGCCCGTGGAGCAGGTGCGGGCGACGGCGCAGACGCGCTGGGCGCTGCGCGGCGATCACGGGCTGAGCCTGTCGGCGACGCCGCCGCCGGCGACCCGCATCGCCGCCGGCGGCTGGTGGGCCGCGGACTATGACGGGCCGCCGCTGCTGTCGTTCGACGCGGGGCTGGCGCGCGGCTGGCACGTGCGGGTCGGCTCGACCATCACGCTGAACGTGCTCGGGCGCGACATCACGCTGCGGGTGGCGAGCCTGCGCGACATCGCCTGGCGCTCGCTGCAGCTCAACTTCGCCTTCATCGCCTCGCCCGGCCTGCTGTCGCAGGCGCCGCACACGCTGGTCGCCACCGTCGTCTCCAGCGGCCGGCCGGCCGACGACGCCGCGATCCTGCAGGCGGTGACCGACGCGCTGCCCAACGTCACCGGCATACGGGTGGCCGACGTGCTCGGCGAGATCGCGAGCCTGGTGCACCGCCTCGCGCTGGCGCTGCAGGCGATGGGGGCGGTGGCGCTGCTGTCCGGCGGGCTGGTGCTGGCGGCGACGCTGGCGTCCGGCCAGCGCCAGCGCCGGCGCGAGGCGGCGATCCTGCGCAGCCTGGGCGCCACCGGCGGGCAGCTTCGTGCCGCCTGGCTGATGGAGTTCGCGGTGCTGGGCGCGGTCGCCGGTCTCGCCGCCGCCGCGATCGGCGCGAGCCTGAGCTGGCTGGTGCTGCACTTCGTGCTGCGGGCGGACTGGACCCTGCTCGGCGGCACCCTGGCGGCAACGCTGCTCGGCGCCGTCCTGCTGATGCTGCTGGCCGGACTCGGCGCCACCCGTCAGGCGCTGCGCGCCAGCCCGGCGGAGCTGCTGCGCCGGGAGTGAGCCGCGCCGCGCGGGATGACGACGACTTAATGCGAAACAGCCCGTCCGCGCCCCAGAGCCGATCCGGTTCCGCTTGACCTGCCACCTCGAAGGACCAGATTATCCACAAGATGATCCGGATCCTCCGGACCAGGAGAAGAGTTCAATCATGGCCTTCAGTCCCGACTTCCGAAGCACCTCCCCCGCCCGCGGCGCGGGTGCCCAGGCCGGGGTGATCGACGCCGGCCTGCGTGCCTACATGCTGCGCGTCTACAACTGGATGACGTCCGGCCTGTTGCTGACCGGGATCGTCGCCTACGGCGTCTCGCACACCGCGCTGCAGGCCCTGTTCTACCACACCGTCGAGACCGCGAGCGGCGCGCTGCTGCTGCGCCCCACCGGCCTCGGCTACCTGTCGATCTTCGCGCCGCTGGCCTTCGTGATGGTGATGAGCTTCGGCGTGAACCGCCTGTCGAGGCAGGCGGTGCAGGGGCTGTTCTGGGCGTTCTGCGCCGTGATGGGCGTCAGCCTGACCAGCATCTTCCTGGTCTACACCGAGACGTCGGTGGTGCGCGTGTTCTTCATCACCGCCGCGACCTTCGCCGCGATGAGCCTGTGGGGCTACACGACCCGCACCGACCTGACCAAGTTCGGCTCGTTCCTGATCATGGGCGTGTTCGGCATCCTGATCGCCATGCTGGTCAACATGTTCCTGCACAGCTCCGGGCTGCAGCTGATGGTCAGCTTCCTCGGCGTGCTGATCTTCACCGGGCTGACCGCCTACGACACGCAGCGCATCAAGCTGAGCTACGCGCAGTTCGCCTCCTACGAGGGCGTCGAGCAGGCCGGCAAGCGCAGCGTCTACGACGCGCTCAACCTGTACCTGAACTTCATCAACATGTTCCAGTTCCTGCTGCAGCTCACCGGCACGCGCAACAGCAACTGATCATCTCGCTCCGGCGGACGAGGAAAAGGGCGGCCGCGAAGGGCCGCCCTTTCTGATTCACCCCCAGTGAAGTCGCCTCAGCTCGCGCGGCCGGGTTCGGCGGAGAACAGCTTGAACTTGTCGGGCTTGTCCTTCCACTCGTCGGCATCCGCCGGCGGCTCACCTTTGCGGGTGATGTTGGGCCAGCTCCTGGAATAGGTGCTGTTGAGTTCCGCCCAGGCGCCGGCGCGGTCGTCGCTGTCCGGCAGGATCGCCTCCGCCGGGCATTCCGGTTCGCACACGCCGCAGTCGATGCACTCGTCCGGATTGATCACGAGCATGTTCTCGCCGACATAGAAGCAGTCGACCGGGCAGACCTCGACGCAGTCCATGTACTTGCAGCGGATGCAGTTCTCGGTGACCACGTAGG
>CAXTNB010000231.1:0-874 GCA_964245385.1 uncultured Acetobacteraceae bacterium
CAGCCCGTTGTCGATCACCGGCGCGCCGCGGACCGAGCCGAAATCCGACAGGGTCTCCTGGCCTTTCTGCCCGCCCATGTTGTCGGTCCAGACCAGGGTGCCGCTGTCCGTGCGCAGCGCCGCCAGGTCGCCGGACTCGAAACCGGCCACCAGCACGCCGCCGGACGCCGCCGGGGAGGCCTGGCCGATGGTGCCGGTGTTGGACGCGGTTGCCTGGTAGGCCCAGAGGAACTTGCCGTCCGCCAGCGAGAACGCCTGCAGCTGCTGGTCGATGCTGATGACGTAGAGCGCGCCGTCGGCCACCAGCGGCGCGCTGCGCGCCGGCGAGGTGAGGTCGGCGTGCCAGACGATGGGGCCGCTGGCCAGGTCCATCGCCAGCACCTGCGCCCGGCCGGTTACCGCGTAGAGCCGGTTGCCGACGATGGCGATGCCGCCGCCGATGTTGCTGTTGCGTGCCTTTTTCGGCTTGGTGACGGTGGACCAGGCGCGGTGGCCGGTGGCTACGTCGAAGGCGGCGACGACGGCGTCGGTGTCCATGGTGTAGACGCGCGCGCCGGCCACCAGCGGCTGCGCGGTCAGCCGGGCGCGGTAGTTGCCGCCGGCGCCGATCGACACGCTCCACGCCTTGGTGAGGCCGCCGGCGAAGTTGGCACCGACATGGTCTTCCGAGCCGGCGTATTGCAGCCAGTCGGCGTTGCGCACCACCGGCGGCAGGGTCACCGGTTCGAGGGTGTCGATGGTCAGGCCGCGCACCGACGCCAGCACCGGCTCGCGGTTGCCGGACACCGGCTTCTTGGCTTCGTCCGTGAGCGCGTCGAGCCAGCTGCAGGCCGACGCGGCGAGCGGCAGCAGCAGCGCCGCGTCGGCCTGCAGC
>CAXTNB010000231.1:884-4985 GCA_964245385.1 uncultured Acetobacteraceae bacterium
ACGTTGGAATAGTGCGCAGGCGCGGTGACTGGGCCTGGCGAGCTTGAAAAAGGCGTCTCCGCGCCCTGCACGCCGGATCCGGCCAAATCGGCCCTGCCCAGGCCGGGGCTGGTTGGGTTGGGCGGGGCCCTGTCGGCGCCGCATGGACCGGCGCCGGCCAAACCGAGGGTCGCCCGGTCGCGCCAACCGAGGCGCGCGCCGGCCCGGTCGGCGCGGCCCAGCTCGGCGTTGGCCGTCTCGGCAACGCGCAAATCCGTGCTGCCCAGGTCGGGGGTGGTCGGGTCCGAGCCTGGCAGGCGGGCGCCGTGTCGTGCTGATGTCACGCGGTGGTCATCCATGCGCTGGTGTCCTGGGCGCGGAACGCGGCGCCGCGCTGCCCGGCGCCTGGGCGCTGGTGGGAGCGCCGGACGGGTGTTGCCTTGCGGGCGCGCCTGGCTGCGGGAGGCTGCTGGTTGCCGCGGCGGCGGCCGGCGTGGCAGCCGCACCGGCCGGCTTGGGAGCGGCCAGCGCGTCCGGCGGCAGGGTGCTCAGCAGGTCGCCGGCCATCTGGCGCATGTCTTGCGGCGCCGTGGGGTCGAGCGTGATGCGCTGGATCAGGCTTGCCGCCTCGTGCAGGTGGCCGGTGCGGATGTCCAGCAACGCAATCACCTGCTGGGCCATCGGGCGCCAGGGATTGTCCTGCGAGGTGAGCACCTCGAGGCGCTGCTTGAGCAGGATAGGGTCGCCGCTGTCGAGCTGGTGCTGGGCGCTGGTCAGCGTGGCGAGGTCTCGCAGCAGCCGGGGCGCGGCGCCGTCGTCGGCGACGGACTGCCAGGTGGCCACCGCGTCCGGATGATGGCCGGTCTGCCACTGCAGGCTGGCCAGGCGCAGCCGCGCCAGCACGTCGTCCGTCAGCCGCGCATCGTCCGCCTGGCGCAGCCAGACGCCGTTCAGGTGGGCGAGCTTGACGTAGTCCATGCGCGAGGCGGAGCGGCCGACGCCGTCGAGGTCGAACAGCGCGATCTGCTGCTCGCGCGACAGCACCTCGGCGTCGCCGTGGCCCCAGCCGAGCCGAAGCAGGTAGTTGTTCAGCGCCTCCGGCAGGATGCCCTGGTCGCGGAACTCGACCACGCTCTGCGCGCCGTGGCGCTTGGACAGCTTGGCGCCGTCCGGGCCGTGGATCAGCGGCAGGTGGGCGAAGCGCGGCCGCTCCCAGCCCATCGCCGCGTAGATCTGCGACTGCCGGAAGCTGTTGGTCAGGTGGTCGTCGCCGCGTATCACGTGGCTGATCGCCATGTCGTGGTCGTCGACCACCACCGCGTGCAGATAGGTCGGGCTGCCGTCGGAGCGCAGGATGATCATGTCGTCGAGCTCGGCGTTGGCGACCCGCACCGGGCCCTGCACCAGGTCCTCCACCACCGTCTCCCCGGCGCGCGGCGCCTTCAGCCGGATCACGGGCGCCACGCCGGCGGGCGCGTCGGCCGGGTCGCGGTCGCGCCAGCGGCCGTCGTAGCGCGGCGCGCGGCCCTCGGCGATGGCGCGCTCGCGCATCGCGCGCAGCTCGTCCGCGGTGCAGTAGCAGCGATAGGCGTGTCCGGCCTCGAGCAGGGCGTAGGCGACCTCGGCGTGGCGCCGCTGCCGGCTCGACTGGTAGACCGGCGGCTCGTCCGCGGTCAGCCCCATCCAGGACAGCCCGTCGAAGATGACGTCGACGGCGTGCTGGGTGGAGCGCTCCCGGTCGGTGTCCTCGATGCGCAACAGGAAGGCGCCGCCGTGATGCCGGGCGAACAGGTAGTTGAACAGGGCGGCCCTGGCGTTGCCGATATGCAGCAGGCCGGTCGGACTCGGCGCGAAACGCGTGCGGACGCTCATGGCGCGGTTCCTAGCATGCGCGGGGCCGGGCATAGAAGGCTGTCGATGAAGGCCGGCATCGAAGGCCGGCGTCGCAGGGCGGCACTGCGGAAGCGGTGGTTTCCGTTACGATATCGTCATAGACTGGCCGGATGGACATCCTCGCCGGCCGCATCCCGCTCCCGCGCTCCACCAGCGTCGCCCGGCAGCTCCGCCGGCTGGCGCCGCCGCTGCGCGCGGCGCTGGCGATCGAGCGCGAGCGGCTGGCGCTGTGGCTGCCGGTCTGCGTCGGCGTCGGCGATGCCGGCTACTTCGCGTGGCGCACCGAGCCGCAGGCCTGGCCCGCGGTCGGGCTGGCCCTGGCCGGCCTCGCCATGGTCGGCTTCGCCCGCCGCGGCGAGGCGCTGCGCATCACCGGGGCCGCGGTCGCGGCGGTCGCGATCGGCTTCCTCGCGGCCTGCCTCGCCGCCGGGCGGGCGCCGCCGATGCCGGAGCTGTCCCGCACCGCGAGCGCGGTCTCCGGGCAGATCGGCGCGATCGAGCGCTTCGCCGACGGCAGCCGCCGGCTCACCCTGGAGCATCCGGTGATCGACGAGGATCCGCCGATCGAGCGGCGGCTGCGGGTGCGCCTGCGACGCGACGACGACCAGCCGATGGCGGTCGGCGACCGGGTGGCGCTGCGCGCCATGCTCAAGGCGCCGGCGCCGCCCGACGTGCCGGGCGCGCGGGACCTGCAGCGCGAGGCGTTCTTCGGCGACCTGGTCGGCTCCGGCTACGCGCTGCGCCCGGCGACGATCGAGCAGCGCGCCGTGCCGGGCGGCCTGGCGAGCCGCTGGCAGGGGCTGCGCGAGGCGATCGCGGCCCGCATCACCGCCACCCTGCCGGGCCCGCGCGGCGCGATCGCGGCGACCCTGCTGACCGGCATCAGCAGCGAGATCCCGACCGCCGACCGCGAGGCGTTCGCGGTGTCGGGCCTCGCCCACCTGCTCGCGGTGGCGGGGCTGCATCTGGGCATCGTCATGGGCCTGACCATGGGCGGGCTGCGCATGGTGCTGGCGGCCTGGGAGTTCGGCGCGCTGCGCCTGCCGACGCGGCAGATCGCGGCGGTCGCAGCCCTCGCCGTGGGGGCGCTCTACATGGCCCTGACCGGCATGCACCTGCCGACCGTGCGGAGTCTCGCGATGGCCGCACTCGGCGTGCTGGCGCTGCTGCTCGGCCGGCGGGCGCTGTCGATGCGCGGCCTCGGCCTCGCCGCGATGATCCTGCTGCTCGCATCCCCCGCCTGCCTGCTCGAGGTGTCGTTCCAGATGAGCTTCGCCGCCGTGCTGGCGCTGATCGCCGGCTACGAGGCGCTGCGGCCGTGGCTGACCCGGCTGCACGGCCACGGCGGCTGGCTCCGCCGGCTCGGGCTGCACGCCGTGGGCCTGTTCCTGACCAGCCTGCTCGCCGGCGCCGCCTCGCTGCCTTACGCCGCCTACCATTTCGGCCATATCCAGTTCTACTTCGTGCTCGCCAACCTCGCCGCGGTGCCGCTGACGGCGCTCTGGGTGATGCCCGAGGGGCTGCTGTCGCTGGCGCTGATGCCGTCGGGGCTGGAGCGGCTGGCGCTGCTGCCGATGGGCTGGGGCATCGACGTGATCCTGTGGCTCGCGCATCGCTGCGCGGCGCTGCCGGACGCCAGCATCGCGGTGCGCGAGATGCCGCTGCGGGCGCTGGCGGCGATCTCCGTCGGGCTGATCTGGCTGTGCCTGCGACGCGGCGGCTGGCGCCTGCTCGGGCTGCTGCCGATCTGCGTCGGTCTGCTGACGCCGTTCCTGTGCCGGCCGCCCGACCTGCTGGTGGCACCGGACGCGCGGCTGATCGCGCTGCGGGTGGAGACGCCGGCGGGTCCGAGGCTGCTGCTGGAGGAGGGCGCCGGCGCCAGCGCGATCACGCTGTCGGACTGGAGCCGCGCCCAGGCGGTCGAGGCACCTCCCGCGACCATGCCGGAGCACGGCGCCTCCGGACCGATCACCTGCGAGCCGGCGCAATGCCGGATCGTGCTGCGCGGCCAGACGGTGCTGCTGCTGCGCGACCGCGGCCGCGGCGCCCACGGCCAGCCCGCGGTCGACTGCGACGACGTGGCGCTCCTGGTCTCCCCGGTGCCGGCGCGCAGCGCCTGCCGCACGCTGCCGCGCATCGACCGCTTCACCGTCTGGCGCGACGGCGCGCAGGCGGTGTGGATCGGCCCCGACGGCATCACCGTGCGCTCCGACCGGGTCGAACGCGGCG